>DATCZX010000055.1:0-6470 GCA_036525695.1 Gammaproteobacteria bacterium
AGTCCTGCAGCGCCGCCTCCTCGTGCGCCCGCGCGGGGCCCTGCGCGGGCGAACCGCCGCGCCCGCACAGCGGCCCGCTCGGGTGCAGCTCGAGCGTCGCGACGCGCTGTTCGAGCGTGGCGTCCAGCGCCTCCGCGACGAAGAAGCTGTGGCGCCCGTCGAGCATCAGCGCGTCCCCGGGCAGCGCGCGGTTCCAGCTGCCGTCGGCCAGGCGCCGGTCGAGCACGCGGTTGAACAGCAGGCTGCGCGCGGCCGACAGGAACAGCTCGCGGCGCTGGCGGTCGACCCGGCAGCGCGGGTCGGTCAGCAGCCGCCGGGCGCCCTCGAGGTTGGCGCCGTCGCGACCGAAGCGCTGCAGCCCGAACAGGTTCGGCATGCCCTCCGCCGCCAGCCGCTGCAGCAGCGCGGTCAGCGCGCCGGGGTCGCCGTCGACCTCGCGCACGCGGATCACGAAGCGGTTGCCGGCAAGCGCGCCGCGGCGCAGCTTGCGCGCGTTGCGCGTCGCCTCGAGCAGCGTGATGCCCTCGCCCGCCAGCTGCGTCCAGTCCGGCTCCGCGCGCCCGGCGAGGCCGATGCTGAACCACTGCCGGGTCACCGCGTGCCGGTCCTTGCGCCCGGCGAAGCCGACGTCGCGCCGCGGCACCCCGGCCAGCGCGGCGAGTCGCCCGGCGACCCAGTCGCTGTTCGCGTCGCGCTTCTCCAGGTAGACGAACGCGTGCTCGCCGTCGCCGCTGGGGACGAAGTCGAGCCGCTCCTCGACGAAGAAGTCCTCGGCGGCAACGCGGATGCGCCCGCGTGCCGGCGCACCTCCGTAGGCGAAACCCCAGTCGCCGGCGCCGTCGCCCGCGCTCATTCCCCGAGCAGGACCACCGCGAACGCGGCGATCCCCTCGCCGCGCCCGGTGAAGCCCATCCGCTCGGTGGTCGTCGCCTTGACGTTGAGCCGCTCCGGCGCCATCTCCAGGTCGCCTGCCAGGCAGGCGCGCATGCGCTCGACGTAGGGCGCCAGGCGCGGGGCCTGGGCCACCACGGTGAGGTCGACCGACAGCGGCACCAGGCCGCGCTCGGCCAGCTGCGCATGCACCCGGCGCAGCAGGATGCGGCTGTCGATGCCGGCGTAGCTGGCGTCGTGGTCGGGGAAGTGGCGGCCGATGTCACCGAGCCCGGCCGCGCCGAGCAGCGCGTCGCACAGCGCGTGGATCAGCACGTCGCCGTCGGAGTGCGCCTCCAGCCCCTGGTCGTGCGGGATCTCCACCCCGCCGAGCACCAGCCGGCGCCCCGGGGCGAAGCGGTGGGCATCTACGCCGTGGCCGATGCGCATGCGTCCTCCTGCTGCCGGGCGAGGTGGAAGGCGGCCAGCGGGAGGTCCTCCGGCCGGGTGATCTTGAGGTTGTCGGCGTGGCCGGCGACCAGCCGCGGCACGCGGCCGAGCCGCTCCACCGCCTGCGCCTCGTCGGTCACCGCGACGCCGTCCGCGGCGGCCCGCGCCAGCGCCTCGCGCAGCAGGCCGTAGCGGAACATCTGCGGCGTCTGCGCGTGCCACAGGGCGTCGCGCGCGACGGTCGCGGCGATGCCGCCGCCGGCGTCGGCACGCTTCATCGTGTCGCGCACCGGCACCGCGAGGATGCCGCCGACCGGGTCGTCGGCGAGCGTCGCCAGCAGGCGGTCGAGGTCGTCGCGGCGCAGGCACGGGCGCGCGGCGTCGTGGACCAGCACCCAGTCGTCGGCAGCGGCGCGGTCGGCCAGCGCGGCCAGCCCGGCGGCGACCGAGTCGCTGCGCTCGGCGCCGCCCGGGACCGTGCCGACGGCCGCGCGCAGCGCCGGGTCGAGCGCCTCCCAGCCGCTGTCGCCGGCGGCCAGCACGACGACGATGCCGGCCAGCGCCGGGTGGCCGACGAAGCAGCGCAGGGTGTGCGCGAGCAGCGGCTGGCCGGCCAGCTCGAGGTACTGCTTGGGCACCGGGCCGCCGATGCGCCGGCCGCTGCCGGCGGCCGGGATCACCAGCCAGTGGCGCGGGGCGGGCCGCGCGCTCATTCGCCGGCGGGGGCCGCCGGCGCGGCCGGCGGCGGCTCCTCGATCACCTGGAAGAAGGCCTCGCCGCGGACGATCATGCCGAGCTCGCTGCGCGCGCGCTCCTCGACCGCGGCGAGCCCCTGGCGCAGGTCCTCGACCTCGGCCGCCAGCGCGGCGTTGCGCTCGCGCAGCAGGCCGTTCTCCTCCTCCTGGACGGCCAGCGTCCGGCGCAGCTGCTGCAGCTCGCGCACCCCGCCGTCGCCGAACCAGAGCTTGGCCTGCAGCGCCAGCACCAGCAGCAGCAGCGCGACGATCAGGCTGCGCACGGGCGGCGCGGGCCGGCCTCAGCCGGCCAGCTGCGGGAACGCGCTGCGCCCGGCGTAGCTGGCGGCGCTGCCGAGCTCCTCCTCGATGCGCAGCAGCTGGTTGTACTTGGCCACGCGGTCGGTGCGCGACAGCGAGCCGGTCTTGATCTGGGTCGCCGCCGAGGCGACGCTGAGGTCGGCCAGACTGGTGTCCTCGGTCTCGCCGGAGCGGTGCGAGATCACCGAGGTGTAGCCCGCCTCGGTGGCGATGCGGATCGCCTCGAGGGTCTCGCTCAGCGTGCCGATCTGGTTCAGCTTGATCAGGATCGAGTTGGCCACGCTGCGCTCGATGCCCTCGCGCAGGATCGCCGGGTTGGTCACGAACAGGTCGTCGCCGACCAGCTGCAGGCGCCGGCCGAGGCGGTCGGTGAGCTTGCCCCAGCCGCTCCAGTCGCCCTCGGCCATGCCGTCCTCGATCGACAGGATCGGGTACTTGTCGCACCAGGTCTCGAGGTAGTCGACGAACTCGTCGGCATCCAGGCTGCGCCCGTCCGAGGCGAGCTCGTAGCGGCCGTTGCGGTAGAACTCCGAGCTGGCGACGTCGAGGCCGAGGAAGATGTCCTCGCCGAGCGAGTAGCCGGCGCGATCGACCGCCTCGACGATCACCTCGAGCGCCGCCTCGTTCGACGGCAGGTCGGGGGCGAAGCCGCCCTCGTCGCCGACCGCGGTGCTCAGACCGCGCAGGCTCAGCACCTTCTTCAGCGCGTGGAACACCTCGGCGCCGTAGCGCACCGCCTCGCTCAGCGACGGCGCGCCGACCGGCAGGATCATGAACTCCTGCACGTCGACGCTGTTGTCGGCGTGGGCACCGCCGTTGATGATGTTCATCATCGGCACCGGCATCTGGAACGGGCCGGCCCCGCCGAGGTGGCGGTACAGGCCGATGCCACGCTCCGCCGCCTGCGCGCGGGCCGCGGCCAGCGACACGGCGAGGATCGCGTTGGCGCCGAGGCGGCCCTTGTTGTCGCTGCCGTCGAGGGCGATCAGCCGGGCGTCGAGCGCGGCCTGGTCGGCGAAGCCCTGGCCGCGCAGCGCGGCGCGGATCTCGCCGTTGACGTTGGCCACCGCCCGGCGCACCCCCTTGCCGAGGTAGCGGGTCTCGTCACCGTCGCGCAGCTCGACCGCCTCGCGGCTGCCGGTGGAGGCGCCGGAGGGGACCGCGGCGCGGCCGAGGGCGCCGGAGGCGAGGCGCAGGTCGGCCTCCACGGTCGGGTTGCCGCGCGAGTCGAGGATCTCGCGGGCGTGCAGTTCGCTTATCTCGAGCATGCTTGAATCCCTGCTGGGTGGTTTCGCTGCGGGCCGCCGCGCTCAGCCGGCCCGCTCCGGGAACGGGCGCGCCTTGACGCAGCGGTCGATCTCGACCAGCCCCTCGAGCAGCTCCGCGAGGCGCCCGAGCGGCCACGAGTTGGGGCCGTCGCTGAGGGCCTGCTGGGGGTCCGGGTGGGTCTCCATGAACAGCCCGGCGACGCCGGCGGCGACCGCCGCGCGGGCCAGCACCGGCACGAACTCGCGCTGCCCGCCCGAGCTGGTGCCCTGCCCCCCGGGCAGCTGCACCGAGTGGGTCGCGTCGAACACCACCGGGCAGCCGGTGTCGCGCATGATCGCCAGCGCGCGCGGGTCGGAGACCAGGTTGTTGTAGCCGAACGAGACCCCGCGCTCGCACACCATCAGCTGCCGGTTGCCGGTCGCGCGCGCCTTCTCGACCACGTTGCGCATCTCCCACGGGGCGAGGAACTGGCCCTTCTTCAGGTTCACCGGCTTGCCCTGGCGGGCGACGTTCTGGATGAAGTTGGTCTGCCGGCACAGGAACGCCGGGGTCTGCAGCACGTCGACCACCGCGGCCACGTCGGCCAGCGGGGTGTCCTCGTGCACGTCGGTCAGCACCGGCACCCCGACCTGCGCGCGCACCGCCGCCAGCGCGCGCAGCCCGGCGTCGATGCCCGGCCCGCGCGGGCTGTCGTGCGCCGAGCGGTTCGCCTTGTCGAACGACGCCTTGAACACGTACGGCACGCCGAGCGCCGCGGTGATCTCGCGCACGCGCCCGGCGACGTCGATGCAGAACTGCTCGCCCTCGATGACGCACGGGCCGGCGATCAGGAACAGCGGTCGTTCGAGGCCGACCTCGAAGCCGGCCAGGTTCATCCCTGCGCGGCGCGGATGAAGCCGCTGAACAGCGGGTGGCCGTCGCGCGGGGTCGAGGTGAACTCGGGGTGGAACTGGCAGGCCAGGAACCACGGGTGGTTGGGCAGCTCGACGATCTCGACCAGGCGGCCGTCGAGCGACATCCCGGAGAACACCAGCCCCTTGTCCTCGAGCGGCAGCAGGTACTGGTTGTTGAACTCGTAGCGGTGGCGGTGGCGCTCGACGATCACGTCCTTGCCGTACAGGCGCCGCGCCAGCGACTCGCCCTTGAGCCGGCACGCCTGGCCGCCGAGGCGCATGGTGCCGCCCTTGTCGGCACGCTCGTCGCGCTGCTCGAGCTGGCCGTCGACGCCCTTCCACTCGGTGATCAGCGCGATCACCGGGAACGGCGTGTCGCGCTGGAACTCGGTGCTGTGCGCCGCCTCCATGCCGGCGACGTGGCGCGCGTACTCGATCACCGCGACCTGCATGCCGAGGCAGATGCCGAGGTAGGGCACGCCGCGCTCGCGGGCGAAGCGCACCGCGGCGATCTTGCCCTCGACGCCGCGCTCGCCGAAGCCGCCGGGGACCAGGATCGCGTCGACCGCCTCCAGGCAGCCGGTGCCGTTGCGCTCGATCTCCTCGGAGTCGATGTAGGTGATGCGCACGCGCGTCGAGGTGTGCACGCCGGCGTGCACCAGCGCCTCGGAGAGCGACTTGTAGGACTCGGTCAGGTCGATGTACTTGCCGACCATCGCCACCGTGACTTCGGACTTCGGGTGGTCGATCGCCTCGACCACCGCCTGCCACTCGCCGAGCGCCGCCGGCGGGCAGTCGAGGCGCAGCTTGTCGAGCACGATCTGGTCGAGCTCCTGCTCGTGCAGCAGCAGCGGGATGCGGTAGATGCAGTCGGTGTCGACGGCCGAGATCACCGCGCGCACGGCGACGTTGGTGAACAGCGCGATCTTGCGCCGCTCGGCGTCCGGCAGCGGCTGGGTCGCCCGGCACAGCAGCACGTCGGGCTGGATGCCGATCGAGCGCAGCTCCTTGACCGAGTGCTGGGTCGGCTTGGTCTTGATCTCGCCGGCGGTCGGGATGTACGGCACCAGCGTCAGGTGCATGTACAGCACCCGGTCGTGGCCGAGCTCGACGCCGAGCTGGCGGATCGCCTCGAGGAACGGCAGCGACTCGATGTCGCCGACGGTGCCGCCGATCTCGACCAGCGCGACGTCGGCGCCCTCGGCGCCCTGGCGGATCAGCTGCTGGATCTCGTCGGTGATGTGCGGGATCACCTGCACGGTGCGCCCGAGGTAGTCGCCGCGGCGCTCCTTGCGGATGACGTTCTCGTAGACCTTGCCGGTGGTGAAGTTGCTGCGCTTGCTGGTGCGCGAGCGGACGAAGCGCTCGTAGTGGCCGAGGTCGAGGTCGGTCTCGGCACCGTCCTCGGTGACGAACACCTCGCCGTGCTGGAACGGGCTCATGGTCCCGGGGTCGACGTTGATGTACGGGTCGAGCTTGAGCATCGCGACCTTGAGGCCGCGCGCTTCGAGCAGCGCGCCCAACGAGGCGGAGGCGATGCCCTTGCCGAGAGACGACACGACACCGCCGGTAACAAAGATGTATTTGGTCATCGCAGGCGCTGGTTTGCGACGGCCGGGGTGCCGTCCGGGGACGGAGTGGAAGCTTAACCGATCAGCCGCCCCCGCTCAATTGACGCCGCTCCCGTGGTCGTCCCACTGCAGCGCCAGGCCGGCCTCGCCCGGCGCGGCCGCGCAGCCGGCCTCGAGCCAGCGGTCGGCGACCGCGACCAGCCGCTCGCCGAGGTAGACCAGCGGCAGCCGGCCCCGCTGCCACGGCGGCACGCCGGCCTCCTGCAGCAGCCGCTTCAGCGTGCGCCGGTGCGCCTGGCCGAGCGGCTGCAGGGACTCGCCGCCGCGGCGCAGGCGCACCCGCAGCGGGGCCGCGCCGAGCC
>DATCZX010000056.1:0-2418 GCA_036525695.1 Gammaproteobacteria bacterium
GGCGGACCGTTCCCGACCGAACTGTTCGACACCACCGGTCAGCACCTGGCACGGGTCGGCCACGAGTTCGGCGCCACCACCGGTCGCGCGCGCCGCTGCGGCTGGCTCGACGCCGTGCTGCTGCGCCGCTCGGCGCGGGTCAACGGCCTCAGCGGCCTGTGCGTGACCAAGCTCGACGTGCTCGACGGTCTCGACACGCTGCGGATCTGCACCGGTTACCGCTACGACGGCGAGCTGCGCCACGCCCCGCCGGTCGGCGCCGACGCGCTGGCCCGCTGCGAGCCGGTCTACGAGGAGCACCCGGGCTGGACCGAGTCGACCGCCGGCGCGCGCGACATCGAGGCCCTGCCGGCGAACGCCCGCGCCTACCTCGAGCGGATCGCCGAGCTGGCCGGCGTGCCGGTGCACATCGTCTCCACCGGCCCCGACCGCAACGAGACCATCATGCTCGAGCACCCGTTCGGCTGAGCCCGACGGCGACGCGCCCCGCCGCAGGGGCGCCGTCCCCGGCGCGATTCTTCTCCGCGGCGCCGGATCGCCGCGAGGACGCGGCACCTACGGGAAGAGCCCTCTACCCCGCCCGCAGGAGCGCCGTCCCCGGCGCGATTCTTCTCCGCGGCGCCGGATCGCCGCGGGGACGCGGCTCCTACACGAAGCGCCAGCTACCCGGACCGTAGGAGCGCCGTCCCCGGCGCGATTCTTCTCCCCGGCGTGAAACGCCAGGCGGCCAGCGCGCTTGGCTTTCCCGGCCGACGGCCCTCAGCCGCCGGTGGTCTCGGCCGCGGTACCTGTCCCGCCGTCGGGCGGCAGCGGCTGGCCGGCCTGCCGGCGCCGGGCCCGGCCACCGGCCTCCGTCGGCCGCCAGTCGTCGAACAGCTTTCCTGCCGCGGCGAGCTGGGCCGGGGTCATGCGCGCCGCGTACATGTCGCGCAGGCGCTCGGCGGAGTCGATGCCGCTGGCCGCCACCAGCGACGTCCAGAAGTGCGCCAGCACGTAGTTCTGCGGCACCCCGCGACCGGCGCCGTAGATCACCCCGAGCCGCGCCTGCGCCGGGGTGTAGCCCTGCGCGGCGGCCTTGGCATACCAGTGCGCGGCGGCGTGCGGGTCCTGCGCGGCGCGCTCACCGTACTCGTAGAGGTGGCCGAGGGCGTACTGCGCGTGCGCGTCGCCGACCGTCGCCTGCGGCAGCCACTGCTCCACTTGCGTGTCGTGATCCTCGCGCGGCGCCGCTGTCTGGAAGCCGCCGGTGACCTCGATGCCCTCGCCGGCGTCGCCGAAGCGGCGCTCGGGGTTCATGAACACCTCGATCTCCTCGAGGAAGCTGCGGGCCGTCAGTGCCTTGACCGCGGTGGAGACGTTGTTCCTGAAGCGCAGCTCGCTGATGCTGAACTCGCGTGCGCGGCCCGACATGGTCGGCGTGGTCAGCACCATGATCTCGCGCTGCAGCGCGTGCTGGCGCAGGAACTTGTACAGGCTCATCGGCCGGCCCATGTAGAAATAGGCGGTCGGCGAGCTCCACTCGTGGTGCTTGCGGTCGTGCTCCGGCGCGACCACCCTGCCGAGGCTCTCCGAGAGGCTGTCGAAGTTGATCAGCAGGTGCGGCAGCAGCCAGTGCGCGGTGCGCCTGAACTCGCCGCCGTCGACCAGGGTCCAGACGTTGATCTGGTGGTAGCCGTAGGTATCGCTGTAGACCGGGAGCTTGAGCATCGTTCACTCGGGTGGGGCATCCTTCCGTGGATGGCTGACTCAATGGTAAACGAAGGCGCCCGCTCGAGCGAGGCGCTAGCGCGGGGCAACAAAAAACCCCTTGAGGTCATCAAGGGGTTGATGTTGGTGCCGAGGAGAGGACTTGAACCTCCACTGGGTTACCCCAACTAGCACCTGAAGCTAGCGCGTCTACCAATTTCGCCACCTCGGCGTGGCTCCGGCGGGATCGCTCCCTGGCGTCGGAAGGCCGGCACTTTAGCGGCAGCCCGGCGCCGTTGTCAACGCGTCGGCCGTGGCGGCTCAGCGCGAATCCCGCTACCCTGTGCGCCCGGCCGCACCACTGGCCGGCAATCTAAGGAATCAGGATGAGCAAGCGAGCTCGGCGCGACTGGCGCAAGGACGACCCCGAGGCGGCCCAGGAGGGGCGCAGGTACGCGCACCCGCTGCCGAGCCGCAGCTACCTGCTGGAACTGCTCGGCGAGCTCGGGCGGCCGCTCGGCGAGCGCGAGCTGGCCTCGCTGCTGGGCATGTCCCGCGAGGAGCAGAGCGCGCTCGGCAACCGCCTCGCGGCGATGGTGCGCGACGGCCAGCTGCTGCGCGACCGCCGCGGCGGCTACGGCCTGGCCGAGCGCATGGACCTGGTCCGCGGCCGGGTCAGCGGGCATGCCGACGGCTTCGGCTTCCTGCTCCCCGAGGACGGCGGCGACGACC
>DATCZX010000057.1:0-2717 GCA_036525695.1 Gammaproteobacteria bacterium
CCGACGGGCGCTGGCGCATCAGCCTGTGGCTCGACGACCCGGGCGAGTGGGACGCGATCCCGCACCCGCTGGCGCGGGTGGTCAGGCTGAACGGCCACGTGGTGACCGACCGGCGCAGCGACCCGGCCGGCTGGATCGCCGCGCGCTACCTGGCCGGGCGGGCCGCGGAAGCGGTGCTCGACGGCGATGCCTGGGCGCTGCACGGCCGCGGGCGCGGCGGTCGCGTCGACGCCACGCTCGAGGTGCGGGGCGGCCGCGGGCTGACCGTGGAACTCGACGGCGACGGCTTCCGCGCCACCCACCTGGCCGCGCTGCTGGCCGCGCCGCAGGACGGCACGGCGGCGCTGGCCGCGGTCGAGCGCGGCCGCGCGGAGCGCTTCGCCGCGACCTGGTCCGAGACCGCGCCGGCCTGGCCGCCGGCGACGGGACTCGCGTTGCAGCGCATCCCCTTCCGCCAGTTCCTGCGCACCGACACCGCGCCGCTGGACCCGGACGCACCGCTGCTGGCCGCCCCGGGCAGCGCGCTGACCGTCGACCTGCTCGCCAGCGCGGCGTGGCCCGACCGCGAGGCGCGGCTCGAGGTGACGCCGCCCGAACACGCCGGCGTGACCCTGCCGGTCGCGCTGCGCCACGGCCACTGGCGCCTGCGCCGCGACCGCGACGCGTCGACGCTGCTGGTCGCCGACGCCCGCCACCTGGTCGCCGGCGGCGACCCGCTGCGGCTCGACCCGCGCCTGCCGCGCCGGCTGGTGCTGCGCGTCGAGGTGCCGGCCGCGACCCCGCCCGGGCACTACCGCGGCGCGCTGACGCTGCGTTCGCGCGGTGTCGCGACGACCCAGCCGCTGCTGCTCGAGGTGCTGCCGCTGCAGCTGCCGGGACCGGGCCTGCCGCTCGGCGTCTACCTCGGCGAGGCGCCGCACCTGACCTGGTTCGACCCGCTGGCCGCGGCGCGCGCGGCACAGCGGCAGTGCGACCTCGACCTGCTGCGCGGCCTCGGCCTGACCGCGCTCGCACCGCCGCTGCCGCTGCCGGACGCGCGCGGCCGCGACGCCTACCAGCAGCGCCTGCGGCAGCTCGCCGCCAGCGGCTTCGGCCTGCCGCTGCTGGACTACGCGACGGTCAAGCAGCTGCGCTACCGCGACGGCGCCGAGGCGACCGCGGCGAGCCTGGCCGGCGCCGTCGCCGCGGCCGCCGCGGCCGGCTTGCCGGAGCCGCTGTGGGCGGTCGCCGACGAGCCCCCGACGGATGCCGAGTACGCCGCCTGGCTGCAGGCCCTGACCGCCACGCTGCGTGCCGGCGGCCCGGGCATCCGCCTCGCCGGGCAGCTGAACCACCGCCGCCACGCGGCGCTGCTGCCGCTGCTCGACGTCGCCCTGGTCAACGGCGGCTTCGGCGCCGATGCCGACGACCTCGCCGCGGTCCGCCGCGCCGGCGCCGAGCCGTGGCTCTACAACCTGCCCGACCACCGCCTCGCCGCCGGCTTCCACGCCTGGCGCGTTGGGGCCGCCGGCTACCTGCAGTGGCACGCGCGGATGCCCTCCGCCGATCCCTTCGACCCGACCGACGGGCGCGAGGACGACTTCCAGTTCCTCTACCCGGAAGCGACCGCCTGCAGCCCGCTCCCCGACCTCGACGCCGGCCTGCTCGCGCTGGCCGAGGGGATCACCGACCTGCGCTGGCTGCGCTGGCTGCAACAGGCGGCGCCGCGCGAGCCGCGCGCCGCCGCGCTGCTCGCTGAGCTCCGCGCGACGCTGCCCGGGCGCTGGAGCGACGCGGCACGCCTCGATCCCGACCGGCTGCGCAGCCGCATCACCGCCCTGGCACGCGATCTGCTTTCCATACCGCAGGGCAACTGAAGGAACCGCCATGACCACCCGACTGCGTGAACGTCTCGACACCGCCTGGCAGGACCTGCGCACCGCGCTGCACCTGCCGCGGGTGTCGATCAACCTGATGCACGACCGGACCCGCGACAACGACCCGTTCTACGGTCGCCTGGTCTCGGCGATCCACCGCGAGTACACGCGGCGCCACCCGCGCTTCCCGCTGGTCCGCTTCCTCGAGTACGGGGTGGCGCTGTGCCGCCTGCCGGTCGACCACGCCACCTGGTGGGCGCAGCTGGAGGGTTCGGCACGGCGCAACGTGCGCAAGGCCCTGCGCCTCGGCTACCGCTTCGCGCGGATCGACTACAACGAACACCTGGCCGGGATCACCGCGATCCACCGCTCGACCCCGGTGCGCCAGGGCGCGCTGGACCAGGCCTTCCTCGAGCGCGAGGCGCAGCCGGTGCAGGACCCGCCGTCGCGCGACCCGTGCCACGGCTACGCCTACTTCGGCGTCTTCGCCGACGACACGCTGGTCGCCTACGCCGGCTGCCTGGTCGCCGGCGAGGTGATGATGATCCACATGATCTTCGGCCACGCCGACCACCAGGGCGACGGCGTGGTCCCGCTGCTGATCAGCGGCATCACCGAGGTGGCGCTGCAGGAATACGCGCAGGTGCGCTACCTGGCCTACGACAAGTGGTTCGGCGCCAGCCCGACGCTGCGCCGGTTCAAGCGCAAGCTCAACTTCACCCCGTACCGGGTACGCTGGGTGCTGGCATGAACTCGCCTCGGCACCCGGCAGCGGGCCAGCCGGAGGGCCGCGACGTGACCCTGCGCTCGAGCAACACGGTGTGGCACCGGGCCAGCGTGACCCGCCAGCGGCGCCAGTCG
>DATCZX010000058.1:0-7099 GCA_036525695.1 Gammaproteobacteria bacterium
AGAGCCGGCTCAGGTGCAGCAGGCAGCTGCCGAGGCCGGGCTCGGCGACGAACGCGACCTGCGCGGCCAGCGGCTGGCCGTCGCGCTGCGTCGCCAGCGCCGCCCAGCGCTGCTCCCGCAGCAGCGTGCCGACCGCGCGCAGTACCTGCTCGTCCATCCGCCACCTCCGCCTGCCTGGGCTGGCATTGTAGCCGCGCCCGCCGCCGGGCTGGTGCGCGCGCGGTTGCGCCGTTTCGCCCGCGGGCAGTAGGCTGCAGCGCAGGGCCGCGCAACCTGCGGCGAAGATCCCCTGGAGCGGTGATGAGTGACACGCAGACGAGCGCGGCGAGCGGGCCGGGACGCTGGTGCCCGGCCGAGTACCGCTACCGCGCGGCCGACCTGGCCGCCGTGACGCCGCTCGACGCGGAGACCCTGTACGTGGTCGGCGGCCTCTACGGCAACCTCGAGGCGCTCGACGCGATCGAGGCGATGGCCGCGCGCGAGAGCGGCCCGGTGACGCTGGTGTTCAACGGCGATTTCCACTGGTTCGACGTCGACGCCGGCAGTTTCGCCCGGGTCGAGGCCGCGCTGGCCGACCACGTGCAGCTGCGCGGCAACGTCGAGACCGAGCTGTCCGGCGACGGCGGCGACGCGGTCGGTTGCGGCTGCGGCTACCCGGAGTGGATCGACGACGCCACCGTGGCCCACTCCAACGCGATCATGCGGCGCCTCGCCGCGACCGCGGCCGGGCTGCCCGGTGTCGCCGCGCGCCTCGCCGCGCTGCCGATGTACGCGCGGTTCCGCGTCGGCGCGGTGACCGTCGGCATCGTCCACGGCGATGCCGAGGGGCTCGCCGGCTGGGGCTTCGCCCAGGAGCGGGTCGACGCGGCGGAGCACCAGCAGCGCATCCGCAAGTGGTTCGCCCAGGCCGAGGTCGACGTCTTCGCCAGCAGCCACACCTGCCTGCCGGTCGCCCTGTGCCTCGACGACGGCGGGCGCCAGCGCATGCTGCTGAACAACGGCGCGGCCGGGATGCCGAACTTCGCCGGCGACCTGCGCGGGGTGATCACCCGGGTCGGCGTCGAGCCGCCGCGGGAGACCTCGCTGTACGGCGCCCGGGTTGCCGGCGTGCACCTCGACGCGCTGCCGGTGCACTACGACGCCGCGGCGTGGAACCGCGACTTCCTGGTCAACTGGCCGGCCGGCTCGCCGGCCCACGCGGGCTATTTCAGCCGCTTGACCCGCGGCCCGGGGTACCGGCTGGTCGAGGCGGTGCGCCACGGCGTCGACCAGAAGCAGAAGTGCTGGTACGGCCACCTGTCGGCGCGCATGCGCCCCGCCTGAGCCACCCGGCGCGCGCTCAGCGCGCCAGCACGCGCAGCTCGCGCAGCGCCACCGAGAGCATGGTGAAGTCGGGGCTGCCGCTCCCCTCCAGCTCCTCCAGCACCTGGCGGTAGCGCGCCAGCCGGCTGCCCTCGGCCGTGCACCACTGCTCGACGCGCGCCGCCGGGCGACCGCCGCCGGTGGTCTGCAGCACCTCGGCGGTGATCACCCGCTGCTGCACCAGCAGGTCGTCGCGCAGCGCCGCGCGGGCCAGCGACTGCCACTGGTTCTCCCGGCTCAGCGCGGTCACCTGCTCGGCCAGCCAGGTCAGCCCGAGCCGCTGGCCGAGGGTGAAGTAGATGCCGGCGGCGCTGGTGACCTCGACCCCGGCCGCGCGCGCCACCTCGACGATGTCGAGCCCCGGCACCAGCGCGGTCAGCGAGCTGATGCGGCGGGCCAGCGCCTCGTCGATCCCGGCACGGCGCAGCTTGGTCATCCGCTGCCGCTGGCGGTCGCGGTCGGCCGTGCCGAGCAGGGTGTTCAGCTTGGCCTCGAGCTCGCGGATGCCCGGGGCGTAGGCCTCGACCGTCGCGTTGATCAGCAGCGGGCACGGGCCGTGGCGCAGCAGCCAGCGGGTGGCGCGCTCGCCGAGCTTGCGCACCTCGAGCAGCATGCCGTGCTGCAGCTCGGCGGGGACGCGGGCATCCAGCGCCTCGATCTCGGCGCACACCCCGCTGAGCCCGAACACGCGCCCGGCGATCGCCCAGGCGCGCACCAGGTCGGCGGTGCTGGCGCCGGTCTCGGTGGCGAGCCGGTCGACGAAGGTCATGCCGGCGCGGTTGACCACCGCGTTGGCCAGCTGCGTGGCGACGATCTCGCGGCGCAGCCGGTGGTTGACCATCGCCTCGCCGAAGCGCGTGCGCAGCGGGGTCGGGAAGTACTCGACCAGCGTGCTGGCGAGGTCCGGCTCGCCCGGCAGGTCGCTGGCCAGCAGGGCCTGGAACAGGCCGATCTTGACGTAGGCCAGCAGCACCGCGAACTCGGGCCGGGTCAGCCCCTGCTGGCGCGCGCGGCGCTCGGCCAGCTCATCCTCGCTGGGCAGGTACTCGAGCGCCCGGTTCAGCCCGACCTCCTTCTCCAGCTTGCGCAGCAGCCGCACGTGCACGTGCAGCATGCCCGGCGCCTGCGACTCGGCGACGCTGAGCGCCTCGGTCTGCAGGTAGTTGTTGCGCAGCACCAGCGCGGCGACCTCGTCGGTCATCTGCTCGAGCAGGCGGTCGCGCTGCTTGCGCGTCATGTCGCCGGCGGTGACCACGGCGTTCAGCAGGATCTTGATGATGACCTCGTGGTCGGAGCAGTCGACGCCACCGGAGTTGTCGATCGCGTCGGTGTTGATGCGGCCGCCGTGCTGGGCGAACTCGATCCGCGCGCGCTGGGTCAGGCCGAGGTTGCCGCCCTCGCCGACCACCCGGCAGCGCAGCTCGGGGGCGTCGACCCGCACCGCGTCGCTGCTGCGGTCGCCGACGTCGGCATGGTTCTCGTTGCGCGCCTTGACGTAGGTGCCGATGCCGCCGTTCCAGAGCAGGTCGACCGGGGCCTTGAGGATCGCCCGGATCAGCTCGTTCGGGGAGAAGCGGGTCTGCTCGACGCCGAGCGCCTGGCGCGCCTCGGGGGGCAGCTCGATCGACTTGACGCTGCGCGGCCAGATGCCGCCGCCGGCGGAGAGCAGCTTGCGCTGGTAGTCGTCCCAGCTCGAGCGCGGCAGCGCGAACAGCCGCCGGCGCTCGGCGAAGCTGCGCGCCGGGTCGGGCGCCGGGTCGATGAAGATGTGCCGGTGGTCGAACGCGGCGACCAGCCGGCTGTGCTCGGACAGCAGCATGCCGTTGCCGAACACGTCGCCGGACATGTCGCCGATGCCGGCGACGGTGAAGTCCTGGGTCTGGGTGTCGAGGCCGAGCTCGCGGAAGTGGCGCTTGACCGACTCCCAGCCGCCGCGCGCGGTGATGCCCATCTTCTTGTGGTCGTAGCCGGCGCTGCCGCCGGAGGCGAAGGCGTCGTCGAGCCAGAAGCCGTAGTCGCGCGCGACGCCGTTGGCGATGTCGGAGAAGGTCGCGGTGCCCTTGTCCGCGGCGACCACCAGGTAGGGGTCGTCGGGGTCGTGGCGGACCACCTCGGGCGGCGGCACCACGGCGCCGTCGACCAGGTTGTCGGTGAGGTCGAGCAGGCCGCTGATGAAGGTCTTGTAGCTGGCCACCACCTCGGCCTGCAGCGCCTCGCGGTCGTTGCCGCCGGGCAGCGCCTTGCAGACGAAGCCGCCCTTCGAGCCGACCGGCACGATCACCGCGTTCTTGACCATCTGCGCCTTGACCAGGCCGAGCACCTCGGTGCGGAAGTCCTCGCGGCGGTCGGACCAGCGCAGGCCGCCGCGCGCGACCTTGCCGCCGCGCAGGTGCACGCCCTCGACCCGCGGGCTGTAGACGAAGATCTCGAACAGCGGGCGCGGCTCGGGCATGTCGGGCACGCGCGCCGGGTCGAACTTGAACGACAGGTACTTCTTCGGCTGCCCGTCGGCGCCGCGCTGGAAGTAGTTGGTGCGCAGCGTGGCGTGGATCGCGTGCAGGAAGCCGCGCAGGATGCGGTCCTCGTCGAGGTTCGAGACCGCGTCGAGCGCCTCGTCGATCTGGTGGATCAGCTCCGCCTCGGCCTGCGGGTCGCCGGCCTGGGTCGGGTCGAAGCGGGCCATGAACAGCTCCGCCAGCAGCCGCGCGATGCGCGGGTTGGCGTCCAGCGTGCGCTCCATGTACTCCTGGCTGAAGGTCGCGCGCACCTGGCGCAGGTACTTGCAGTAGGCGCGCAGCACGACGATCTGGCGCCACTCGAGCTGGGCGCGCAGCACCAGCCGGTTGAAGCCGTCGTTCTCGACCTCGCCGCGCCAGACGCGGGCGAAGGTCTCCTGGAACTTGTCGGTGATCAGCGCCAGGTCGAGCCCCTCCTCGCGGTGCTCGAGGCCGAAGTCGTGGATCCACAGCGGCGCCTGCGCGGCCGGGTGGATCGTCGTCGGGCTCTCCTCGATCACCTTGAGCCCCATGTTCTCGAGCATCGGCAGCGTCTCCGACAGCGGCGTCGGGCGCTCGGCCTGGAACAGCTTGAAGCGCAGCTGCGACGGCGGCAGCTCGGGCGGGCGGTAGAGCGTCATCGCCAGCTCGGCGCCGTCGACCAGCTGCTCCATCCGGGCGATGTCGTAGCAGGCGACGCTGGCCGGGTAGTGCTCGCGGTAGTCGGCGCGGAAGGCGCTGCCGTAGCGGCGCAGCAGCGCGGTGCCGCGCTCCTCGCCGAAGTGGTCGAGCAGGGCGTCGGCGAGGTCGTCGCGCCAGTCGCGGGTGGTCGCGGCGAGGCGCTGCTCGATCTCCTCGAGGTCCCAGGAGGACGCCGGCTGCCCGCCGCGGACCCCGATCAGGAAGTGGATCCGGGCCAGCGCCGACTCGGAGATCTGCAGGCTGAAGTCCAGGCACTCGCCGCCGAACGAGCTCTCCAGGACCCGGGTGATGGCCTGGCGCACCTCGGTCGAGAAGCGCTCGCGGGGGGCGAACACCAGGCAGGAGATGAAGCGCCCGTAGGGGTCGCGGCGCACGAACAGCGAGACCCGCTGGCGCTCCTGCAGGTGCAGGATGCCGAGGGTGATCTCGAGCAGCTCGTCGGGGGTGGTCTGGAACAGCTCGTCGCGCGGGTAGCTCTCGAGGATGTTCAGCAGCGCGTGGCGGGCGTGGCTGCCGCGCGGGTAGCCGGCCTGCTCGAGCACGCGGTCGACCTTCTGCTGCAGCAGCGGGATCTCGCGCGCGCTGCGGTTGTAGGCCGAGGCCGAGTAGAGGCCGAGGAAGCGGTACTCGCCGACCACGCGGCCCTGGTCGTCGAGGCGCTTGATCCCGATGTAGTCCATGAACGCCGGCCGGTGCACCGTCGAGCGCCGGCTGGTCTTGGTCACCACCAGCAGCTCCGGCGCGGTGGCCTGGCGCTGGCCGTCGCTGTCGAGCATGGCGAAACCGCGCGCCTCGCCGCCGTCGCCGTCGCGCAGCAGGCCGAGGCCGCTGCCCTCGCGCGCCTGCAGCCGCAGCCCGTCGGCCTCGTCGAACAGGTCGTACTCGCGGTAACCGAGGAAGGTGAAGTGCTCGGCGGCGACCCAGCGCAGGAAGGCCAGCGCCTGGTCGACCTCCGCCTGCGACAGCGGCGGCGGGTGCTGCTCCAGCTCGGCCACCACCCGGTTCAGCTGCTCCAGCATCGGCTGCCAGTCGCCGACCACGCGGTGCACCTGGGCCAGCACCGCCACCAGCTCCTGCTCCAGCGCCTGCAGCACCTCCGGCTCGGTCTGGCGGTCGACCTCGAAGTGCATCACCGCCTCGACCCGGACGTCGTCGCTGGCGGTCTCCTCGGCCAGCACCTCGCGCAGGCGGCCCTGGCCGTCGCGGTGGAGGTGGAACACCGGGTGGATCAGCAGGTGGCAGGTCAGCCCGTGGCGGTTCAGCGCCAGCCGCAGCGAGTCGACCAGGAACGGCGAGTCGTCGCACACCACCTCGATCACGGTGTGCGTCGACTGCCAGCCGTGCTGCTCGAGCTGCGGGTTGTAGACGTGCAGCTTGGTGCTGCCGGCGGCGCGCCGCGCGGCCAGGTTGTAGTGCGCCAGCACCGCGCCGTAGAGATCGGCGAGGTCGTGCTGCTGCAGGTCGCGGATGTCGGTGCCACGGTAGTAGTGGCGGGTGAAGGCGCCGACCAGCGCGGCCTGGCCCTCGGGCAGGCGCTCGCCGATCCGCGCGACGATCGCGTCGAGGATCTCGGTCTTGGTGATCGCGGTGTTTGCGTGCATGGTCGATCCTGTGCGTGGTCGGGGGGCAGCCGGACCTGACAAGCTTAGCCGAGCGGGGCCCGCGCGCAGGTCCGCGGCCCGCTCGCCGCGGCGGCGCTGGCCGGGCGGGCGGCGGGGCGGCGAGGACGAGCCTGGGGCCACGCCGGCCGCCGGCAGATCGCCGCGCATGGCCGCTTGCGTTGAACTAGGTCAAACAGCCGCGGCCGCCCTGCCGATATGATGGTGGCCCGACAACGAGGCGACGGAGAGCAACCGATGGCAACCCCCAACCCGCAGGTCCGCATGCAGACGTCGCACGGCGAGATCACGCTCGAACTCGACGCCGAGAAGGCGCCGCTGACGGTGGCCAACTTCCTCGACTACGTCCGCGACGGCTTCTACGACGGCACGGTGTTCCACCGCGTGATCGACGGTTTCATGATCCAGGGCGGGGGCTTCACCGCGGAGATGCAGCAGAAGCAGACCCGGACCCCGGTGGCGAACGAGGCCGGCAACGGGCTGAAGAACGCCCGCGGCACGATCGCGATGGCGCGCACCCAGGTGGTCGACAGCGCCACCGCGCAGTTCTTCATCAACGTCGCCGACAACGACTTCCTGAACCACCGCGACACCACCCCGGCCGGGTTCGGCTACGCGGTGTTCGGCCGCGTGGTGGCGGGCATGGAGACGGTCGACGCGATCCGCAAGGTCGCCACCGGGCGCTTCGGCGGCCACGGCGACGTGCCCACCGCGGCGGTGGTGATCGAGACGGTCAGCGAGGCCTGAGCGCGGGCGCGGCGCCGCCCGCGCCGCGGCCCTAGGCCGGCGCCGTGCCGCGGCGCCGGCGGGTGGCCCGCGCGCCGTCGAGCGCCCGGTAGAGGGCCTGGAACTCGCCGGTCAGCTTGTGGCGGCGGTCGAGGAAGACCATCGGCGTGGCCTGCTCGTGCGACTCGCGGATGC
>DATCZX010000059.1:0-5438 GCA_036525695.1 Gammaproteobacteria bacterium
GATGCCGGCGCTGTTCGAGGCGGTCCGCGACCACCTCGAGGAGGGCACGGTGCTGACCGACGTCGGCAGCACCAAGGGCAGCGTGGTCGCCGCCGCGCGCGCCAGCCTCGGCGAGCACCTCCCCGGTTTCGTGCCGGCGCACCCGATCGCCGGCACCGAGTGCAGCGGCGTCGAGGCCTCGTTCGCGACGCTGTTCCAGCAGCGCCGGGTGATCCTGACCCCGCTGCCGGAGAACCGGCCGGCCCACATCGCGCGGGTGCGCGAGATGTGGGCGCTGGTCGGCAGCGAGCTCACCGAGATGAGCGTCGAGCACCACGACGAGGTGCTGGCCGCGACCAGCCACCTGCCGCACATGCTCGCCTACACGCTGGTCGACACGCTGGCGCGGATGCGCGACAAGGACGAGATCTTCGACTACGCCGCGGGCGGGTTCCGCGACTTCACCCGGATCGCCTCGAGCGACCCGGTGATGTGGCGCGACGTCTGCCTGTCGAACCGCGACGCGATCCTGGCGATGATCGCGCGCTTCCAGGGCGACCTCGCCGAGCTCGCCGAGGCGATCGCCAGCGGCCACGACGAGCGGCTGCACCAGGTCTTCACCCGGGCCAAGGCGGCGCGCGACCGCTACGCCGGGCGGCTCGAGGCGGCCGGCGAGGTCAGCGAGTGAGCGACGCCCCGGTGACCTTCCGCGTCGCCCCGGGCGGCGCGCTGCAGGGTGCGCTGCGGGTGCCCGGCGACAAGTCGATCTCGCACCGCTCGATCATGCTCGGCGCGCTGGCCGACGGCGTGACCGGGATCGACGGCTTCCTCGAGGGCGCCGACGCGCTGGCCACGCTGGCCGCCTTCGAGGCCCTCGGCATCCGCATCGAGCGCCCCGCGCCCGGCCGCGTGGTGGTCCACGGCCGCGGCCTGCACGGGCTGCGGCCCGCCGCCGCGCCACTCGATCTGGGCAACTCCGGCACCTCGATGCGCCTGCTCAGCGGCCTGCTCGCCGGCCAGGCCTTCGACAGCGTGCTGGTCGGCGACGCCTCGCTGAGCGGCCGGCCGATGCGCCGCGTCACCGGGCCGCTGGCGCGGATGGGCGCGCGCATCGACACGACGGCCACCGGTACCGCGCCGCTGCGGGTCCACGGCGGCCAGCCGCTGCATGGCATCGACTACCGGCTCGAGGTGGCCAGCGCCCAGGTCAAGTCGGCGCTGCTGCTGGCCGGGCTCTACGCCAGCGGCGTGACCCGGCTGACCGAGCCGGCACCGACCCGCGACCACACCGAGCGCATGCTCGCCGGCTTCGGCTACCCGCTGCAGCGCGACGGCCTCAGCGTCAGCCTCGCCGGTGGCGCCACGCTGCGTGCCACCGACCTGGTGGTCCCCGCCGACCTCTCCTCGGCCGCGTTCTTCCTGGTCGGCGCCACCATCGCCGGCGGTTCGCGGCTGCGCCTCGAGGGGGTCGGGGTCAACCCGACGCGGACCGGCGTGCTCGAGATCCTGTCGCGGATGGGCGCGGCGATCACGCTGGAGAACCCGCGCGACCAGGGCGGCGAGCCGGTCGCGGACCTGCTGGTCGAGGCGCGCCCGCTGCACGGCATCGCCATCCCCCCGGAGCTGGTGCCGCTGGCGATCGACGAGTTCCCGGCGCTGTTCGTCGCCGCCGCCTGCGCGACCGGCACCACCGAGCTGCGCGGCGCGGCCGAGCTGCGGGTCAAGGAGAGCGACCGCATCGGCGTGATGGCGACGGGCCTGCAGGCGCTCGGCGTGGATGCCCGGCCGACCGACGACGGCATGCTGATCCACGGTGGCGGCGGCCTGCGCGGTGGCCGGGTGCACAGCCACGGCGACCACCGCATCGCGATGGCCTTCGCGATGGCCGGGCTGGCCGCCGACGGCGAGATCGTCATCGACGACTGCCGCAACGTCGACACCTCGTTCCCGGGCTTCGTCACCAGCGCCGCCCGCTGCGGCCTGCGCATCAGCGCCTGAAACGGTGCTGCGCAACACCTGACCTCGCCGCTTGCATCGAACCAGGCAATCGTCAACAATCTCCTGACGGTGTAATCCAAGGATTACAGCCCTGTAGGCATTTGCCTACACAGGTGTGAGCCTGGGTGGAAACGTTCGGGGCGCGCGGCCAGCGTTTCGACTACCTTTAAGGTGCAAAGGAGGTTCGCTGCATGCAGGTCAGGGTCCCGGTCTACACGAACCACCACGGGTTCCACCAGATCAACATCTACGAGCAGTTCGAGGGGGGCGAGTTCCGCCGCACGCCGCAGCGCCTGCTGCCGCACATGCTGATCAACTTCGAGGGGATCTCGGAGTCGCGCGGCGAGGTGGTGTCGCAGATCCTGGACCGGCGCAAGCAGGAGTGGGACTCGCCGACCGTCTACTTCTACCTCGGCCGGCCGATGAGCTTCTACCGCTTCCTGCGCGAGCACGCGCTCGACCGCGAGATCATGGTGCTCGGCACCCACAGCATGTCGGTGCGGGTGCGCAAGTTCACGATCCACGAGCTGATCTTCAAGCGCAACGTCGCCACCGCGGTCAAGGCCCTGACCGCGCGCAAGTTCCTCGAGGAGATCGACATCCACGTCAAGCCGACGTTGCTGGCGGCCGATGAGGTGCTCGGCTCTTCCGACGCCGCCTGAGCCGCCCCGCTCAGGCCTCCGCGCAGGCCTCCTGCAGCCCTTCGCCGACCAGCACGACGTGCAGCCGGCGCGGCCCGTGGATCCCCATCTGCAGGGTCTGCTCGATGTCCGCCGTGCGCGACGGCCCGGTGATCCAGTTCACCGTGCGCGGCAGGAACGCCCGCGGCTCGCCCGCGGCACGCAGCCGCCGCCACACCGCCTCGTAGGAGCCCTCGAGCTCGCTCGTCGCCAGCACCACGACGTGGGTGTCCGGCAGGAAGTTCAGCGTCGTCGGTGACTCCGGCCCGGAGCAGAGCAGCAGCGTCCCCGATTCCGCCACCCCGGCGTAGGCGCGGCTGACCCCGACCGCGTCGGCGTCGCCTGCCGGGCCGTAACCGGCCTCGAGCCCGGCCGTCGACCACGGCAGCCCGAGCAGCTCCGGGTGCGGCGCGACCCGGATCCGGCGCGGCAGCCCGTCCGCGGCGAGATACCGCTCCAGCGCGACCGGCAGTTCGGCCAGCGCGGCCACCCCGTCGACGCTGGCGCTGACGCCGCGGAGCTTGGCCACGAACCGTCGCAGCAGCGTTTCCGGGGACCCGCGCGAGCCGGCCGGGGTGCGGTTGGCGGGCGGGTCGGCGAGTTGGGCGCGCAAGCGGCCGGCCTCCGCCCCGTCCAGCGCACCGCGCCCGAGCGCGCCGCGGATGCGCTGCAGCATGGCCGCGCGCGCGTTCACTCGCGGCCCCCGCGGCGGGCCTGCCACTGGGCGAGGAAGGTGCGGCCCTCGGGGGCCGGCAGGTCACGGCTGCGGCACCAGCCGCCCGCGCCGGGCAGGCTGCGCAGGGCGCCGCCACGGCCCAGCCGCGCCAGCACGCGCGCGGCCAGGTTGCTCAGCCGGTGGTACAGCCGTGGCCGCCGCGCCAGCCAGGCCCAGGCGCGCAGCAGCGGGCGGGCGACGCCGGGCGGCTTGCCGGCGCTCCACGCGCGCGCGCGCCAGCGGCGCAGCAGCTGCGGGATCGGGATGCGCACCGGGCAGACCGCCTCGCAGCGGCCGCACAGGGTCGAGGCCTGCGGCAGGTGCCAGGCCTCCGGCAGGCCGAGCAGGGCGGGGGTCAGCGCGGCGCCCATCGGCCCGGAGTAGATCCAGCCGTAGGCGTGGCCGCCGACGTTGGACCAGATCGGGCAGTGGCCGAGGCAGGCGCCGCAGCGGATGCAGCGCAGGATCGCGCGCAGCTCGCCGCCGAGCAGCTCGCTGCGGCCGTTGTCGAGCAGCACGACGTGGAACTGCTCCGGGCCGTCGGGGTCACCGGGGCGGCGCGGTCCGCTGCTGAAGGTGGTGTAGACGGTCATCTCCTGGCCGGTGATCGAGCGCGGCAGCACGCGCAGCACGGTGGTCGCGTCCTCGAGCGTCGGCACCAGCTTCTCGATGCTGGCGAGCACGATGTGCACCCTGGGCAGCGTCTGCGTCAGGTCGCCGTTGCCCTCGTTGGTGACGATCAGCGAGGTGCCGGTCTCGGCCACCAGCAGGTTGGCCCCGGTGATGCCGACGTCGGCGGCCAGGAACTCGCGCCGCAGCGTCTCGCGCGCCTCGGTCAGCAGCTGCCGGGGGGTCTCCAGCGGGCGGCCGGGCGGCAGTCCGCGGTGATGGGCGCGGAAGGTCTCGGCGACCTGGGCCTGGGAGACGTGGATCGCCGGCGCGACGATGTGGCTCGGGGTCTCCCCGCGCAGCTGGATGATGTACTCGCCGAGGTCGGTCTCGACCGGGCGGATGCCGTGGCGCTCGAGGTGGTCGTTGATGGCGATCTCCTCGCCGATCATCGACTTGCCCTTGGTCACCGTGCGCGCGCCGGCGGCCTGGCAGATGCCGAGCACCGCGGCCCGTGCCGCCTCTGCGTCGGCGCACCAGTGGACCTGGCCGCCGGTGGCCTCGACCCGCTCGGCGAACTCCTCGAGGTAGAAGTCGAGGTGGTCGAGGACGTGCTCGCGGATCGCCGTGGCGCGATCGCGCATCAGCTCGAACTCGGGCAGCGTGGCGATCCCCTGCAACCGCTTCTTCGGGAACCCCCCGGCCGTCTTCGCCAGCGCCGCCTGCAGCGGGGCGTCGGCCAGCGCCGCGCGCACGTTGGCCGGGAAGTCTCGGCAGCGCGGCTGCACGCCTCAGTCCTCGCCGATCGCCGGCGCGTCGAGCATCCCGGCGAGCACCTCGGCGACGTGGCGCACCGCGACCGGCTGCCGCTGGCGCCGCAGCGTGCCGGCCAGGTTCAGCAGGCAGCCGAGGTCGCCGCCGAGCAGCAACTCGGCCCCGCTGGCGGTGACCGCCGCGGCCTTCGCCGCGGCCATGCGCTCGGCGATCTCCGGGTACTTGACGCAGAAGGTGCCACCGAAGCCGCAGCACGCCTCCGGCTCGGCCAGGGGCAGCAGCTCGACCCCGTCGACCTGCTCGAGGAGCCGGCGCGGCTGCCCCTGGACGCCCAGCTCGCGGTAGCCCGAGCAGCTGTCGTGGTAGGCGGCGCGCACCGGCTTTACCGATTTTATATCAGTAAATTGCATTACATCCGTGAGAAACGAGGTGAGTTCGTGGGTGCGCCCGGCGAGCGTCCTCGCGCGCTGCTGCCAGAGCGGGTCGTCGGCGAACAGCTCGGGGTAGTGGCAGCGGATCATCGCCGCGCAGGAGCCGGACGGCAGCACCACGTGGTCGAACCCGGCGCAGGTCTCGATCACCTGGCGGGCCAGCGCACGGGCCTCGTCCTGCGCGCCCTGGCTGTAGGCCGGCTGGCCGCAGCAGGTCTGCGCCAGCGGCACGCTGACCCGGCAGCCCGCCAG
>DATCZX010000060.1:0-2347 GCA_036525695.1 Gammaproteobacteria bacterium
CGCCGACCAGCGCGAAGGCGTCGTTGGCCTCGACGGTGACGTAGGCCAGCAGCAACCAGGCGAGGCCGTCGCCGCCGTCCCACAGCCCCGCCAGGCCGGCCAGCGCCAGCCCCGGGAACAGCCCGGCTCGCGCTGCTGCCCCGATCCAGCCGGCGCGCGCACCCAGCAGACCCAGGCCCAGCAGCAGCCCGGCGAGCAGCGACAGCGCTTCCGCTTCTCCGGCCCAGGCCAGGGCTCCCGGGGCGAGCACCGCGAGGTAGGTCAGCCACTGCCGCGTGCACGGGGTCTGCGGCGCGGTCAGCTCGAGCCACTCGTAGGCGGCACGCCCGGCCAGCGCGAGCCAGGCCAGCGCGAACAGCGGTTCGCCGGTCATCACCGGCAGCAGCACCAGCGCGACGATCAGCAGTTCGTCGCCGTAGAGCCGCCACAGCGGTCGGCGCTGCGCCGGTCGCAGGAGGCCGACGACCAGGAACAGCAGCGCGCCGAGCGCGAACAGCAGGGCCACCAGGAGCAGGAAGCGCAGCTCCGGGTCGGTCAGTTGGAAGGAGTCCGCCGCGCTCACCCGCGCGCGGGCCGGGCGCGGCGAGCCAGGCGGTCGAACCAGTACTGCAGCGGCACCCGCAGCAGCGAGTGCAGCGCCCCGAGTGCCGTCATCTCCCAGCCCGGGGTGATGTAGAAGCGCCCCCGCTCGACCCCGCGCAGCGTCACCCGGGCGACGGCGTCGGCCGACCAGACCTTGGCCGCCCCGGCGATCGCGCGGGTCTCGGCCGGCTTGGTGCGCTCCTCGGCGGCCAGCTGCGGGGTGTCGGTGTCGGGCGGGAACACCACCGAGACGCCGATGCCGTCCGCGCGCAGTTCGGCGCGCAGCACCTCGGCCAGGCCGCGCACGGCGAACTTGGTCGGGCTGTAGGCGGCGTAGCCGTAGAGGCCGACCAGCCCGGCGCCGGAGGAGACCAGCACCAGGTGGCCACGCTTGCGTTCACGCATCGCCGGTAGCGCGGCCCGGATCACGTGCAGCGTGCCGAAGTAGTTGACCTGCATGAGCCGGCGGAAGTCGTCCTGCTCGAGCCGCTCGAAGTACTGCGGCAGCGCGAGGCCGGCGCTCAGGATCACGCGATCCGGCGTGCCCAGCGCGGCAGTCGCCGCGGCCACCGCGGCATGGGCGGCCGCGGCGTCGGCGACGTCGACGGCATGGGTCTCGCAGCGCGCCGCGCCGGCGGCGAGCAGCGCTTCGCGCGCGGTGGCGAGTCGTCCGGGGTCGCGGGCCAGCAGCGAAAGGGACCAGCCGTCGTGCGCCAGGCGCTGGGCCAGGGCGAGGCCGATGCCGCTGGAGCCGCCGCTGATCAGCGCATGGCCGACGGCCATCAGGCGGGGTGGGCCCGAACCTGCTCCAGTTCGCGGGCCAGCGCCTGCACGGCGACCCGCATCTCTTCCTCGGTGTGGTCGACGGTGATGAAGAAGCGCAGGCGCGCCCCGTCGGCGGGCACGGCCGGGTAGATGATCGGCTGCACGTGGATCCCGGAGGCGTAGAGCTGCTGCGACAGGCGCATGCAGTCGTGCGAGTCGCCGACCACCACCGGCACGATCGGCGTTTCGTCCTCGAGGTTGACCGGCAGGCCGTGCTCGGCGAGCCGCGCGCGGAAGAAGCGCGAGCGCTGGCGCAGCTGCGTCACCCGCTCGGGCTCCTTCTCGATCACCCGCAGCGCGGCCAGCGCCGCGGCGGTGTCCGGTGGCGACAGGCCGACGCTGAACAGGAAGCCGGGCGCCGAGTAGCGCATGTACTCGATCAGCGCCTTGTCGCCGGCGATGTAGCCACCGCAGCTGGCCAGCGACTTGCTCAGCGTGCCCATCCAGATATCGACGCTGCGCGGTGAGATCCCGAAATACTCGCTGATGCCGCGGCCGGTGCCGCCGAGCGTGCCGATCGAGTGCGCCTCGTCGATCATCAGTAGCGCGTCGTGATGGCGCTTGGTGGCGATCGCGCGCGGCAGGTCGGCAATGTCGCCGTCCATGCTGTAGACCGCCTCGATCGCGACCATCGCCCGCTTGGCATCGTGGCGGTGCTTGCCGAGCAGCGCATCGAGTTCATACCAGTCGTTGTGCGCGAAGCTCAGGCGTCGCGCCTCGGAAAGCCGGCAGCCGGTGATGATGCTGTTGTGGGCCAGCGCGTCGTGGACCACCAGGTCCTTGTGGCCGAACAGGTGACCGATGGTGGTGACGTTGGTGCCGTAGCCGCTGACGAACACCAGGCTGTCCTCGACCCCGATGAAGTCGGCGATCGCCCGTTCGAGTTCGCTGTGCAGCGGGATCTGTCCGGAGACGATGCGGCTGGCGGAAGCCGAGGTGC
>DATCZX010000061.1:0-11664 GCA_036525695.1 Gammaproteobacteria bacterium
AGTCGTCGTCGCTGATCGTCTGGCGGATCACGTCGCCGACCATCAGCGTGACGCCGTACATCAGGCTGCTGTCATCGGCGGCCGGCGTGGCGGCGGCCGGGGTGCCCGCGACCGCGCTGGCCGCCGGTGCGCTACGGCCGCTGCACACCTCGGGGTGCTCGCGCACGTAGTCGAGGCTGTTGCCCTGGGCGATCTGCTGCAGCACGCACTGCGCCAGGCTCGACTCGCGCTCGCCGGTGAAGATGCCGCGGACCACCGCGGTGGTGATCTGGGCGCCGTCGTTCGGCACCTCGCTCGGGGCGGCGACCCAGTTGCCGTTGAGCTGGCGCAGGTGCGCCGCCTGCGCGGCGAACAGCTGCGCCGCCTCGCGGAAGCCGGCGAAGCGCTGCTCGGTCCACGGCGAGCGCACCTGCACCGGGAACAGCCGCACGCGGCGCTCGCCGAGCAGCTTCGACACCTGCTCGCCGAGGCCGCGCGCCCGGACGCAGTCGGCGCAGTTGCCGGACGGGTCGCCGACGCTGCCGGCGTCGCCGAGCAGGAACACCGCGCGGTAGGAGTGCGGCTCGGTGAACTTGGCCTCGGCGACCGCCTGGCGCACCGCGCCGAGGGTGTTCTCCGGGTAGCGCGCGATCGCGCTGTCGGCGCGCCGGGCGGCGGCATCCAGCTGCTGCTGCAGGAAGCCGACGTCCTGGTGGAAGTGCTCGACGCTGCCGCCGGCGTCGCGCCGGCTCAGCCACTCGAACGGCACGCGGTCCTGCTCGTCGCGGAAACCGGCCAGCGCGAAGCGGATGCGCGGGCGGAAGTCGGACTCGGCGAAACGCCCGCGGATCTCGTCGACGGCCTGGCGGATGCCCTCGGCGATCGCCGGCAGGAACGGCCGGATCGACTTGGTCAGGTCGACCAGGAACAGGATGTCGACGTTCTCGTAGAGGGTCAGGATCTCCTGGATCTGCGCCTGCCGGGCGTAGAACTCCTCGTTGCTGATGCTGCGCCGGGCCGCCGGCGGCGGAGCCGCCTGTGCCGCTGCCGTGCTAGCGGCATCTCCTTCGCCGTTGCCGCGCAGCTCGATGTCCCCGATCACCCCGACCTGGTAGGCGTTGAGCCCGAACTGGCGCTCGGCGCGGGCCCGCGAGTCGATGATCGGCCAGCGGTTGACGTAGGGCGGCCACGGCTCGGCGAACGACAGCTGCTCCAGCGCGACCACGCCGAGCCGGGCGAGCCCGGCGCGGTCGCGCGGGTCGAGCTTGGCCCCCCCGGCCACCTCGCGCTTGTAGAAGTCGCGCAGCTGCTCCAGCGACTCGAAGGCGAGCGCCGGCTTGGCGTAGCGCTGCCGCTCGGCCAGCGCCTCGGGGCTCTTGTTGATCTCCAGCGCCTGGCGGTGCGGCCAGTAGAGGATGCGCTGTTTCGGCACCCAGCCGAGCAGCTCGCGCGCGTTCTGCATGCTCGGCAGCGCGTGCACCAGGCCGAGCAGCTCGTACTCGCCGTTCTCCAGCTCCGGGGGCGTGAACACGTAGTAGATCTGGAACACGCCGAGCTTGTTGATCGACTCCTCGCCCTGCGCCGGCTGCGGCGTGGCGTAGGCGTCGGCCTCGCGGAACGCGCCCGCCGACCCCTCGCGCCCCTTGTTGACGATCAGCGCCTTGCGGTAGGCGAGCTTGCCCTCGGCCTGGCGCGCGGTGCGCTCGAGCACCAGCGCGCCCTGCTCGGCCCAGCCGACCACCGCCTCGATGCGCCGCTCGCGGCTGTTCCACTGCGCCAGCAGCAGGCGCCGGTCCTTCTCGGCGACCACGTAGAAGGTGTCGCGGAAGGCCGCCAGCCCGGAGGTGACCTCGCCGCTGCAGGAGTTGTAGATGCGCACGTCGGCGTGCGCGGCGATCACCGTCCAGCTGCGCCCGTCGCGGCGCAGCGGGCGGTCGAACTCGGCGCCGCACAGGTCGATGCCGCCGCGGCTCTCGCCACCGCCGCCGAACAGGCGGGACATGAAGCTGCCACCCTCGGCAGCCGCGACGACCGCCGGCAGCAAGACGGAGAGGCACAGGAACAGGGCAGGCAGTCGGCGTGATGTCACGTGGCGGGCCTCGCTGGCATGGTCGGGGGGAGGATCACGGCGCGGTCAGCGCCCGGACGACGCGCTCGGCGAGCGGCTCCAGCGCGGCGTTGCCGCGTTCGAGCCAGTCGGCCGGCAGCGCCAGCGCCAGGTGGCGGGCGCTGGCCTCGGCGTACAGCGGGCGCTCGTCGGCGCCGCCCAGCAGCTCGACCACCAGCACCCGCTCGCCGGGCTGCGGCAGGTCGCGCAGCCGGGCCACCAGCTCGCTGGAGGGGCGGTTGGCGAACGTGCGCCGCGCCAGGTAGACGACCCAGCACGGCGCGATCTCGGTCGAGCGGCACTGCACCAGGCCGCCGCCGAGCTGCGGCAGCAGCGGCCCGGCGTCGACCACGCTGTCGTCGAGCAGCTGGCGCGCGGCGCCGGCGAGCTGCTCGTCCGAGACCGGGAAGAAGGCCTGCGAGCGCATCTCGACCCGGCGCCCCTGGCCACTCAGCTGCAGGAAGTGGGTGAAGCCGTCGTGCGCCAGGCGGGTCGCGATCAGGCCGACCAGGTCGGCCGCCGCGTCGAGCTGGTCCTCGTCGAGACCGGCCATGTTGAGCAGGGTCGCGATCACCGGCTGCTGGGCCACGACCTGGACCTCCTGGCGGCTGCTGCCGCCCGGTGGCGGGCGCTCCCAGCGCAGCGGCACGCTGGTGCGCGGCACCACGAAGCCGCCCGGCGCGGGGGCCTGGTAGAAACCGTCGAGGCGCAGCAGGGCCTGCAGCGCGACGGTCTCGGGGCGCACCCGCAACTCCTGCGCGAACTCGGCGCCGGCCTGGAACTGCAGCCGGGAGTCGCCGGCGAGCAGGTCGCGCGACGGGCTGAAGTCGAGCCGCTGCGCGGCGACCGCGCCGCCGTGGAGGTCGCGCAGCACCAGCTCGATGCGCCAGGCCTCGTCGCTCGGCGGCGGTTCGCCCGGTGGCGGCTCGCTCGGTGGCGGCGGCGCGGGTGGCGGTGACGGCGGCGATGGCGCGGGCGCCGGCGGCGCGGGCGGGGTCGCCCCGGGCAGGCTCTCGCCGAGCACCTCGCCGAGCAGTCCCAGCAGCAGGCCCGGGTCACGCACGCGGTAGGCGAGCCCGCCCTGCAGCATGTAGACCTGGCCGTTCTCGTCCGGGGTCATCACGAAGCTCGACTCGAGCTGCAGGCGCCGGCTCAGCACGACGACCAGCCGCTCGCGCTGCGCCGGCTCGAGGCGGCGGTCGCTCCAGCGCTCCAGGTGGTCGACCAGCCGCCCGAGCAGCTGCAGCTTGCGCCCGCCGGCGAGGCGCTGCGCGTCGTCCTGCGAGTAGACGATCGCGGTCACCGGATCGCTGCTGACCAGGCAGCTGCCGTCGGCGGCCGGCGCGGGGGGCGCGGCGAGTGCAGCGCAGTCGGCGGAGCCCTGGGCGAGCAGCGGGGCGCTGCAGGCCAGCGGGAGGAGGGCGAGCAGGCGGCGTAGGCGCGCGGCCATGCGGGAGGTTCCTTTCATCGCGTTCAGCCGACGATCCCGGGAGTGGCCGGGGAGCCTGTTCGGGAAGCCGCGTCCTGTTCGCAGCGTGCCTGCGGGCACGCGTGGCGCCTGGGCGCGGTCCTGGCGTAAGGGTGACGCTCGCCGCAGCGAGGCGCCGGTTTTAGCACGCGCTTTCGCGGGGGGTCAAACCGCGGCCGGGCGGCCCGCCGGGCCCGGCTACGTGTTTGCCCGCATTGCTGCCGATCCACGGTTTTCCTAGGGTCTCCCTACGGACGCTCGCACAGCCCCCGCTGCGCACAACGATGATAACGCCAGCGGCCGGGTCTCCAAGGAGGAACCATGGAACAGAACCGCAACACGTTCGAGGCGCTGGAGGCCCACCGCGTCTGCCCGCTGTGCATCACCCTCGACCAGGTCGAGCGACCGCTGGAGCGCCACCTGGCACTGCGCCTCGACGGCCTGCACGAGAGCTGGCACTGCCGCACCTGCCACTCCACCTTCAACCCGCCGCAGCCCTACGCCAGCGCTGCCGAGGGCTGGTGCCACTCCCCGCTGGCCTGAGCCTGCCGGGCAGACGCCCCACGCCCAGCCTCCGTCGTGCCTAGCGCGCCCGCCTCCGCGCGGGCGCGCCGGCTTGCCCCGCGGCAGCGCTCTCCGCGTGCCCCCTGAAGCCTGCGCGAGCGGTCAGCCGCGCCACCCCCCGACCGCCCACGTTGCAGCCCCCGCGACAGCCCGCACCGGCGCACCCTGGCCAGCGCGGTGCTTGTTGCAAGGGAGAGCAAATTAAGGCAGTGTTTTCGTACTGAACGAAGCATTACGTATAAATAAACATACATATGCAGGATTTCGGCGCCTCATTTGGCTTGGCACTCGACCTCGTCGTGGCGGCTGACCCCGACCTGCTCGAGATCATCGGGCTCTCCCTGCGCGTCAGCCTGACCGCGGTGGCGTTCGCGTTGCTCCTCGGGCTGCCGCTCGGCGCGGCGATCGGCATGGGCCGGTTCCGCGGCCGTGGCGCGCTGATCGTCGGCCTGAACGCGCTGATGGGGCTGCCCCCGGTGGTGGTCGGCCTGCTGGTCTACCTGGGGCTGTCGAATGCCGGCCCGCTCGGCTGGCTGCAGCTGCTGTACACGCCGACCGCGATGATCATCGCGCAGACGGTGCTGATCACGCCGATCGTCGCCGCGCTGTCGCGCGAGGTGATCGAGCAGCTGCACCAGGAGTATGCCGAGCAGTTCCGCTCGCTCTGCGTGCCGCTGCCGACGGCGATCGGTGCGCTGCTGTGGGATGCGCGCTACAGCCTGCTGACGGTGGCGCTGGCCGGCTTCGGCCGCGCGGTCGCCGAGGTCGGCGCGGTGATCATCGTCGGCGGCAACATCGCCCACCTGACCCGGGTGATGACCACGGCGATCGCGCTGGAGACCTCGAAGGGCGACCTCGGCCTGGCGCTGGCCCTCGGCTTCGTGCTGATCACGCTGGCACTGACCATCAACGCCGGCGTCATGGCCCTGCGCCTGACCGCCTCGCGCCATGCCTACGCCTGAGGCCGCAGCCGCGGCAGGCGCACGGCCGGGCGCCGCTCCCGGCGGCCCGGCGACCCACGGCGTGGTCAGCGGGCTGCTCTACACGGTGGGCGGCAAGCGGATCGTCGACGGCATCGACCTCGAACTCGCCCCCGGCAGCCTGACGGTGGTCATGGGCGCGAACGGCGCCGGCAAGAGCGTGCTGCTGCGCCTGCTGCACGGCCTGCTGCTGCCCACCGCGGGCACGGTGCGCTGGGGCGGCCTGCCGCTGACCCCGGCCGTGCGCCAGCAGCAGGCGCTGGTGTTCCAGCGCCCGGTGCTGTTGCGCCGCTCGGTCGCGGCCAACCTCGAGTTCGTGCTCGGCCTGCGCGGCCCGGTCGACCGCGAGCGCTGCCGCGTGCTGCTGCGCCACGTCGGCCTCGAGGCGCGGGCCCGGCAGCCGGCACGGCTGCTCTCGGGCGGCGAGCAGCAGCGGCTGGCGCTGGCGCGCGCCCTGGCGCTCGAGCCGCGCGTGCTGTTCCTCGACGAGCCCACCGCCAGCCTCGACCCCGCCTCGACGGCCACCATCGAACGGCTGGTGCGCGAGGCGCAGGCCGCCGGCACCAAGGTCGTCTACGTCACCCACGACATCGGGCAGGCCCGCCGGCTGGCCGACGAGGTCGTGTTCCTGCACCGCGGGCGGCTGCTCGAACAGACCCCCGCGGCCGGTTTCTTCGAGCGGCCGGTCTCGGGCGAGGCCCGCGACTACCTCGCCGGCCGGCTGGTCGTCTGAGCAACGCGATCCCGGGGAGCCTCCGCCGATGCACCGAACCACCCTGCTCTGCGTCGCCGCCGCGCTGCTGCTCGGCACCCGCGCGTTCGCGGCGGACCGGGCCATCCTGCTGCAGTCGACCACCTCGACGGCCAACTCGGGTCTCTACGACCACCTGCTGCCACGCTTCAAGGCCCGCACCGGGATCCAGGTCAACGTGGTCGCGGTGGGCACCGGGCAGGCGCTGAAGAACGCGCAGAACGGCGACGGCGACGTGCTGCTGGTGCACGACCGGGCGGCCGAGGAGAGGTTCGTCGCCGCGGGCTACGGCGTCGCCCGCTTCGACGTCATGTACAACGATTTCGTCATCGTCGGACCGCCGGCCGACCCGGCCGGCATCGCCGGCATGCGCGACGCGACCGCGGCGCTGCAGAGGGTCGCCGCGGCCGCCGCCCCGTTCGCCTCGCGCGGCGACAACTCCGGCACGCACAAGAAGGAGCTGCAGCTGTGGCAGGCGGCCGGCGTCGACGTGGCCAAGGCCAGCGGCGGCTGGTACCGCGAGACCGGCTCGGGCATGGGCGCGACGCTGAACGCCGCCGTCGGCATGGGCGCCTACGCGCTGACCGACCGCGGCACCTGGATCAGCTTCAGGAACAAGGGCGACTTCGTGATCGCCGTCGAGGGTGCCGGGGAGCTGTTCAACCAGTACGGCGTGATCCTGGTCAACCCGGCCCGGCACCCGCGGGTCAAGGCCGCCGAGGGCCAGGCGTTCATCGACTGGATCCTCGGCGCCGAGGGCCAGGCCGCGATCGCCGGCTACCAGCTCGACGGCCAGCAGCTGTTCTTCCCCAACGCCCGGCGCTGAGCCGGCCCGCACCGCCGCCGCGCCCGCGCGCGCTCAGTCGCCCAGCGCGAAGGTCAGCGAGGCCCAGTAGCTGCGCCACTCGGCGTAGCGGTCGCCATCGACCGGGAGCATGTGCACGGTCTTGACCAGCCACTGGCCCGGACGGTCGAGCAGCAGCCGCGCGCGGCCGTCGGCCGCGGTGCGCTGGCGCAGCTCCTGCCCCGGCGCCTCGCGGGTGAACGCCTTCAGCAGCAGCCCCGCCACCGGCTGGCCGCGGTGCAGCACCTGCACCTCGAGCGGCGCCCCGGGCGCCAGCCCGTGGGGGTCCTGCAGCGGCACGATCTCCAGCGTCAGGCCGAGCGGCAGCGTGGGCTCGAGCCCGCTCCCGGACGGCGCGCCGGAGCGCCGCAGCAGCGCCTTGGCACAGCGCACGTAGTACTCGCGCGCCACGCGCTCCGCCTGCCCGCGGGCCGCGCGCAGCGGCAGGACGTACTCCATCCCCTCGAGCGCCAGGTAGTCGCGGAACTTCTCCGGCGGCAGCTCGACGAAGTCGTCGCGGCTCTGGTACAGCACCCAGGTCGGGCCGGGCGCGCGCAGTTCGAGCCGCGCCGCCGGGTCGTCGCCGATCTGCTCGCCGAGGGCACGCACGCCCTGCCCGTCGTGCGCCTCGAAGCGCTCGACCCAGTCGCTGATGTACGGCACCGACTCGCCGCTGAAGTGCTCGCCGACGCGCAGCGTCACCGCCACCGAGACCGCGGTCGTCGCGGTGAACGGCTCGGGCTCGATCCAGAAATCGTGCGCCGCCGCGGGCAGCGTGGCGACCAGCAGCAGCGCCGCGAGCAGCGGCCTCGCGCGCCGGCCCGCCCCCGTTCCGTTGCCGTGGTCCATCCACCCCTCCGCAGACGCGCGGTTTGACCGCGACCCTGGCCAGCGACTATACCGCGCCGATGCAGCCGCACCCCGCCCGCCGCCGCCACGCGCCGCGCGCCCTGCTCGGGCTGCTGCTGGCCGTGCTCGCGCTGCCGCTGCCCGCGCACACGCTGCGCCCCGCGGTGGCGACCGTGACCTTCCACCCCGGCGGTGGCTTCGAGCTCGCGATCGAGACCAACCTCGAGGCCCGGCTGGCCGGGATCGGGCCGCAGCACGCCGACACCCGCGACGCCCCGCAGGCCGAGGCCTACGACCGCCTGCGCGCGCTCGCGCCCGCGGCGCTGCAGCGCGAGTTCGCGGCCGCGGCCCCGGTGCTGCTCGAGCGGCTGCGCCCGCGCGTCGACGGCGGGGCGGTCGCGCTACGCCTGGCAGCGGTCGAGGTGCCGCCGGTCGGCGACCCCGCGCTGGCGCGCAAGTCGGTGCTGCGGCTGGCCGGCAGCCTGCCGCACGGGGCGCGCGCGTTCAGCTGGGCGTGGCCGGCGGAATACGGCAACTGCGCGCTGCGGCTGCGCTACGGCGACGCCCCGGTGCTGCAGTCGCACTGGCTCAGGGACGGCGAGTCGAGCCCGCCGTTCACGCTCGACGCGGCGGCGCTGCCGCGAGCGCGCCTGGAGGTCGCCGTCGACTACCTCGGGCTCGGCTTCAGCCACATCCTGCCTCACGGCGCCGATCACATCCTGTTCGTCGTCGGCCTGTTCCTGCTCAGCCTGCGGCTGGCGCCGATCCTGTGGCAGGTCACGGCGTTCACCGTCGCCCACACCCTCACGCTGGCGCTGAGCGTCTACGGCATCGTCGCGCTGCCGGCCGGCGTGGTCGAACCGCTGATCGCGCTGTCGATCGCCTACGTCGGCCTGGAGAACCTGCTGACCAGCCGCCTGCACGCCTGGCGCGTCGCGCTGGTGTTCGCCTTCGGCCTGCTGCACGGCATGGGCTTCGCCGGGGTGCTGACCGAGATCGGCCTGCCGGAGTCCGATTTCGTCACCGCGCTGCTCGCCTTCAACCTCGGCGTCGAGGGTGGCCAGCTGGCGGTGATCGGCCTCGCGCTGCTGGCGGTCGGCGCGTTCCGCGCGCGCCCGTGGTACCGGCAACGGGTGGTGCGGCCGGCCTCCGCGCTGATCCTGCTGGTCGGGCTCTACTGGACCGCCACGCGGCTCGCCTGACGCGGGCGCTGCCGCCCACGCCGCGCACGCGGCGACGGGCCAAGCGCGGCGAAACGGCTTAGAATACCCCCCTGCCAGCCGACGAATGGCAGGACTCTCGGCACCGGCCACGGCGGGCGCCGACGCTCCCGATGCATTTGCCGGGCTTCCACCTACCTGGACGGGGATCATGGCCAACCTTGGCACCGAGCACGTCACCGGCGTGCGCCACTGGAACGACAAGCTGTTCAGCTTCACCACCACGCGGGACGACGGCCTGCGCTTCGAGAACGGCCACTTCGTGATGCTCGGGCTCGAGGTCGAGGGGCGCCCGCTGCTGCGCGCCTACAGCATCGCCAGCCCGAACTACGCCGAGCACCTCGAGTTCTTCAGCATCAAGGTGCAGGACGGCGCGCTGACCTCGCGGCTGCAGCACATCAAGGTCGGCGACCCGATCCTGGTCAGCCGCAAGCCCACCGGGACGCTGCTGCTGCACGACCTGCTGCCCGGCAAGCACCTCTACCTGCTGGCCACCGGCACCGGCCTGGCGCCGTTCCTGAGCATCGTCCAGGACCCCGAGACCTACGCCCGCTTCGAGCGCGTGGTGCTGGTGCACGGCGTGCGCCACGTCAGCGAGCTCGCCTACAGCGACTACCTGCGCGAGGAGCTGCCGAAGAACGAGTACTTCGGCGACGAGGTCGGCCGGCAGCTGATCTACTACCCCACCGTGACCCGCGAGCCGTACCGCAACCGCGGCCGCCTGACCGACCTGATCAACAACGGGCAGCTGTTCAAGGACATCGGCCTGCCGCCGTTCGACCCGGCGAGCGACCGCGTGATGATCTGCGGCAGCCAGTCGATGCTCGAGGAGACCTCCGCGCTGCTCGACGCACGCGGCTTCACCCCGTCGCCGCACCTCGGCGTGCCCGGGGACTACGTGATCGAGCGGGCGTTCGTCGAACGCTGAGCGCGGCCCGCCGCGCCAGGCGCCCCCGCCCCGCTCAGGTGCCCTGGACCCGCTGCAGGAAACGCGCCCGGTAGAGCAGCCGGCCCGGCCCCGGGCCGTCGCGGAACGCGCTGCGACCGTGCAGCACGTTGTTGCACAGCAACCCCTGGCCGCTCTCCAGGCGGTGGCTGAACACCTCCGGCAGCGGTGACGCGAGCATCTCCTCCAGCCGCGCCAGGGCCGCGCGGGTGGCGGGGTCGTCGCGCCAGGCGATGCTGCGCGTGCGCGCGGTGTAGCGCAGGTGCAGCGACCCGGCCGCGTCGACCTCGAACACCGGGCCGTACTGCTGCGGGCGCAGCTCGACGCCGTCCTCGACGTGCGCCGGGATGCACATCGCCCGCGGGTGCATCAGCGCCGCGACCCACTCCGGGTTCTCGTCGCGCAGGCGCAGGTAGAGGATCTCCGGGTCGAGCAGGGTGTTGACCCCGCCCTCCGCCGCCGGGCGCACGCAGTGCAGCAGGAAGGCGCGGATGCGGCGTGCCGGCGGGTTGTAGTAGCCGTCGGTGTGCCAGCGCAGCGCGCGGTCGGTGTACGGGATGAACTCGCCGCTGTGCGTGACGTCGTTGACCCGGATCGCGCTGAGGCCGTCGTCGTCGGCGGCCGGGTTGCGGTCGGGCTGCAGCAGGCCGAACTGCTCGGCGAAGCGCAGCAGCGCGCCGCGGTGCTCGGTCAGCGGGCAGTGGTAGAGCACCAGGTTGGCCCGTCGCAGCCGCGACAGCAGCGCGTTGCGCTCGGCGGCGGTCGGCTGCTCGAGGTCGCGCAGCTCCACCAGCAGCTCGTCGAGGCTGCGCGGGAACTGCGCCAGCTTGGCCTCGCGCCAGCGGGCGTAGCCGGCCTGATCGGCGAGGTCGAAGCGGTGGGGGTGCGGGTCGGGCCGGTGCATCAGGTCAATGTAGCCTATCTTTGCTCCAGCCTAGGCTATAATGTTGCGGCGCAACATGCGACCTGGGCCGCGGTCCAGCAACCCGGCGCAACCCCACCCAACCCCCCGGTGAGCCCATGAGCGTCAGGAACCTCGAGTACCTCTTCCGCCCCCAGTCGATCGCGGTGATCGGCGCCTCCAACACCGAGCAACGGGTCGGCACGGTGCTGATGCGCAACCTGCTCAAGGGCAGCTTCTCCGGGCCGATCATGCCGGTCAACCCGAAGCACGCCTCGGTCGCCGGGGTGCTCGCCTACCCGGACGTCGCCAGCCTGCCGGTGACCCCGGACCTAGCGGTGATCTGCACCCCGGCAGCCAGCGTGCCCGGGCTGGTGGACCAGCTCGGCCGGCGCGGCACGCGCGCGGCGATCGTGATCACCGCCGGCCTCGGCCGGCACAGCGATGCCGACGGCGTGTCGCTGCAGCAGCGCCTGTACGAGCGCGCCCGCGAGCACGGCATGCGCATCCTCGGCCCGAACTGCCTCGGCCTGCTGGTCCCGGGCATCGGCCTGAACGCCAGCTTCTCGCACGTCGCCGCGCAGCCCGGCCAGATCGGCTTCGTCTCGCAGTCGGGCGCCCTGGCGACGTCGATTCTCGACTGGTCGAAATCGCGCGGTATCGGGTTTTCGCACTTCATCTCGCTCGGCAACAGCGCCGACGTGGATTTCGGCGATACGCTCGATTACCTGGCGGGCGATCCGCAGGTCAACGCCATCCTCCTCTACATCGAATCGATCCGGCAGGCGCGCAAGTTCATGTCCGCGGCGCGGGCGGCGTCGCGCAACATGCCGGTCATCGTCGTCAAGGCTGGGCGCATGGCGGAGGGCGCCCGCGCGGCCGCGTCGCACACCGGCGCGATGGCCGGTGCCGACGACGTCTACGATGCGGCCATTCGGCGCGCCGGCATGTTGCGGGTCTACACCATCGACGATCTGTTCAACGCGGTGGAAACGCTGGGACGGTCCCGGCGCATCGGCGGTGAGCGCCTGGCGATCCTGACCAACGGCGGCGGG
>DATCZX010000062.1:0-9594 GCA_036525695.1 Gammaproteobacteria bacterium
AGGGCGGCGACCCAGTAGCCGATCAGCGCGACGTCGTCCGGCAGGCTCAGCGCGATCTCGGCCGGGTGACCGTGGGCCTGCAGTTGCGCCAGCAGCCAGCGCCGGTTGCCGTCGTCGCGCTCGCCGAGCACGAGTTCGTCGCCCACGGTGACCACCGCCGGGCGCGGTGGCGGTGGGGGCTGGAGCGGTTCGGCCATGCAGGGTCTCCATCGGGTGCCGGCGCGGTGCGGCCGGGGCCGGGTCGGTCGCGATCCAGCATGGCGCGAACCCCGGGGCCGGGCAAGTTGGCGCGGGCGTCCCGGGCCGGGTGGCGGGCTGTCGATACTGCTCTTTAAATACAACGAGATACGGATTATTGTCGACAATCATCCGGGGGCCGATGTTGCGATGCAGCATTCTGCGCGACCCCTGCATCGCGAGAGTTACATACTGAAAAATAAGGGGAAATCACGGTTGACAGCGGTTCTTTCGGTGAATTAGCCTGTCGCCTCTTGCGCGGGGGCAAACCGCTTGAACTGTAAACATAAGCTTGATGTAGGCTGGGCCGGACGTGATAATTCGGCCCCCGCGCGAGGATGGCCGCGCCATCATGATCAGCCCGGACCACCGGGCGGCAAGCGCCAGGAGTAACGGAGGAAACACGCCAGATCATGGTCGACAAGCCTGATCCGAGCCCGGCGCCGTCCGCGCTCGACACCTTCCCCAAGTTGTTGCTCGAGCACGCGCAGAAGCGTGGCGGGCAGCCGGCGATCCGCGAAAAGGATTTCGGCATCTGGCAGGCCTGGACCTGGGCCGAGGTCAATGCCGAGATCCAGGCGCTGGCCGGCGGCCTCGCGGCGCTCGGCTTCCAGCCCGGCGACAAGCTGGCGATCGTCGGCGACAACCGCCCGCAGCTGTACTGGGCGATGATCGCGGCGCAGAGCCTCGGCGGCGTGCCGGTGCCGGTCTACCAGGACTCGGTCGCCGACGAGATGCAGTACATCCTCGACCATGCCGAGGTCCGTTTCGCGGTGGTCGAGGACCAGGAGCAGGTCGACAAGCTGCTCGAGATCCACGCTCGCTGCCCCCGCCTCGAGGTGATCCTGCACAAGGACACCCGCGGCCTGCGCGACTACGGGCAGCCGTTCCTGCACAGCGTCGCGGCGGCCCAGGAGCGCGGCCGCGCGTGGAACGCGGAACACCCGGGCGAGGTCGAGCAGCGCATGCGCGCCGGCCACGGCAGCGACCTGGCGATCATGCTCTACACCTCGGGCACCACGGGCCGGGCCAAGGGCGTCGAGCTGAGCCACGACAACCTGCTGGTCACCGCGCGCAACGCGGCCGAGTTCGACCGCCTCGGCAGCAGCGAGGAGATGGTCTCCTACCTGCCGATGGCCTGGGTCGGCGACTGCATCTTCTCGGTCGGCCAGGCCTACGTCTGCGGCTTCTGCATCAGCTGCCCGGAGAGCGGCGACACGGTGATGACCGACATGCGCGAGATCGGGCCCACCTACTTCTTCGCCCCGCCGCGCATCTTCGAGAACCTGCTCACCTCGGTCAGCATCCGCATCGAGGACGCCAGCCGGCTGAAGCAGCGCATGTACCACTACTTCATGGACGTCGCCCGGCGGGTCGGCGTGACGATCCTCGAGGGCGAGCCGGTCTCGGCCCTCGACCGGCTGCGCTACGCGCTGGGCGAACTGCTGGTCTACGGCCCGCTGAAGAACGTGCTCGGCTTCTCCCGCGTGCGCGTCGCCTACACCGCCGGCGAGGCGATCGGCCCGGAGATCTTCGACTTCTACCGCGGCCTCGGCATGAACATCAAGCAGCTCTACGGCCAGACCGAGGCCTCGGTGTTCATCACCATGCACCCGGACGGCCAGGTCAAGCCGGACACCGTCGGCGTGCCGGCACCGCAGGTCGAGGTCAAGATCGCCGACAACGGCGAGGTGCTGTACCGCAGTCCCGGGGTGTTCCTGCGCTACTACAAGAACGACGAGGCGACCGCGGACACCAAGACCGCGGAGGGCTGGGTGCACACCGGCGACGCCGGCTACTTCGGCGACGACGGGCACCTGCGCATCATCGACCGCGCCAAGGACGTCGGCAAGCTCAACGACGGCGCGATGTTCGCGCCCAAGTACCTGGAGAACAAGCTCAAGTTCTTCCCGCAGATCAAGGAGGCGGTGACCTTCGGGCACGGTCGCGACTACGTCGCCGCGTTCATCAACATCGACCTCGAGGCGGTCGGCAACTGGGCCGAGCGCCAGGGGCTGGCCTACTCCGGGTACACCGACCTGGCCGGCCAGCCAACGGTCTGCGACCTGCTGCAGCAGTGCGTCGAGAAGGTCAACGCGAGCCTCGCCGACGACCCGCACCTTTCCGGCTCGCAGATCCGCCGCTTCCTGATCATGCACAAGGAACTGGATGCCGACGACGGGGAGCTCACGCGCACGCGGAAGGTGCGCCGCAACATCGTCGCCGAGCGCTACGCCGAGCTGATCGACGCCCTGTACACCCCGGGGCGCGACGAGGTCCACGTCGAGGCCGAGGTCACCTTCGAGGACGGGCGCAAGGGCCGCATCGTCGCCGACGTCGCGATCCGCGACGCCCAGACCTTCGCGGCCACCGCGACGGCGGCCTGACAGCGGGACCGCACACCGATGCAGACACAGAAGAAGATCGGCGACGTGGTCCTGGCCGTCGACAGCATCAGCCTGTCGTTCGGCGGCGTCCGCGCGCTGACCGGCATCAGCTTCGAGGTGCGCGAGCACCAGGTGCTGTCGATCATCGGCCCGAACGGCGCCGGCAAGAGCTCGATGCTCAACGTGATCAACGGCTTCTACCACCCGCAGGAGGGGCTGATCACCTACCGCGGGGTGACCCGCAAGCAGATGCGGCCGCACGAGGCGGCGCGCCAGGGCATCGCGCGCACCTTCCAGAACATCGCGCTGTTCAAGGGCATGAGCACGCTCGACAACATCATGACCGGGCGTAACACGATGATGCACCGCGGGCTGTTCTGGCAGGCGCTGCGCCGCGGCCCGGCGGAGCGCGAGGAACTGGCGCACCGCGAGCGGGTCGAGCAGATCATCGACTTCCTCGAGATCGAGCACATCCGCAAGACCCCGGTCGGCAAGCTGCCGTACGGCCTGCAGAAGCGCGTCGAGCTGGGCCGGGCGCTGGCCGCCGAGCCGAGCATGCTGCTGCTCGACGAGCCGATGGCGGGCATGAACGTCGAGGAGAAGCAGGACATGAGCCGCTTCATCCTCGACGTCAACGACGAGTTCGGCACCACCATCGTGCTGATCGAGCACGACATGGGCGTGGTGATGGACATCTCCGACCACGTCGTGGTGCTCGACTACGGGCGCAAGATCGGCGACGGCCCGCCCGACGAGGTGCGCAACAACCAGGCCGTGATCGACGCCTACCTCGGCGTCGCCCACGACTGAGCGCGGAGTAATCACGATGGACTGGCTGTTCCTGACCGAGGTCGTCCTCAGCGGCCTGATGACCGGGGTGATGTACTCCCTGGTGGCGCTCGGTTTCGTGCTGATCTTCAAGGCCTCGGGCATCTTCAACTTCGCCCAGGGGGTGCTCGCGCTGTTCGCGGCGCTGGCGCTGTACGACTTCCTCGCCCCCGAGGGGTGGTTCAACCAGCTGTTCGGCTTCACCCTGCCGGTGCCGCTGGCGATCCTCGCCACCGCCGGGGTGATGGTGATCGTCGCCTGGCTGATCGAGCGGCTGGTGCTGCGCCACCTGGTCAACCAGGAGGGGATCATCCTGTTCATGGCCACCATCGGCCTGGCCTACGTGCTCGAGGGGGTCGGCGACCTGCTGTTCGGCTCCGACGTCAAGCCGCTCGACGTCGGCCTGCCGCGCGGAGCCTCCGACTGGCTGCTCGACGGCTTCGGCCTCTACATCGAGAAGCTGGAGATCGTCGCCGCGGTGACCGCGGCGCTGCTGGTCACGGTGCTCGCGCTGTTCTTCCAGTACACGCGCATCGGCCGCGCGCTGCGCGCGGTCGCCGACGATCACCAGGCGGCGCTGTCGGTCGGCATCTCGCTGCGCACCATCTGGGTGATCGTCTGGGCGGTCGCCGGCATCGTCGCGCTGGTCGCCGGGATCATGTGGGGCAGCAAGTCCGGCGTGCAGTTCTCGCTGTCGCTGATCGCGCTGAAAGCGCTGCCGGTGCTGATCCTCGGCGGCTTCACCTCGGTCCCCGGGGCGATCGTCGGCGGGCTGATCATCGGCGTCGGCGAGAAGGTGGCCGAGATCTACCTCGGCCCGTACGTCGGCGGCGCGATCGAGAACTGGTTTGCCTACATGCTCGCCCTGGCGTTCCTGCTGTTCCGACCGCAGGGGCTGTTCGGCGAGAAGATCATCGAAAGGGTCTGAGCAATGCTCTACCGCGAAACCGGCCAGTACAAGACCAGCTACCAGGCTGACCAGGCGATCTTCCCGATCGCCCAGGACCGCTGGTTCGTCTTTGCAGTGATCGCCGTGGCCGTGTTCGTCGTGCCGTTCGCCCTCGACGACTACCTGGTCAACGCGGTGATGCTGCCGTTCCTGATCTTCTCGCTGGCGGCGCTCGGGCTGAACATCCTGACCGGCTACTGCGGCCAGGTCTCGCTCGGCACCGGCGCGTTCATGGCGGTCGGCGCCTACTCGACCTACAAGCTGGTCACCGCGTTCCCCGACCTGAACCTGGCCATCGTGGTGCTGCTGTCGGGGCTGGTGACCGCCGCGGTCGGCGTGCTGTTCGGCCTGCCCTCGCTGCGCATCAAGGGCTTCTACCTCGCGGTGGCGACGCTGGCGGCGCAGTTCTTCCTGATCTGGATGTTCTACAAGGTCGGCTGGTTCTTCAACTACAATATGACCGGCCAGATCACCATGCCCAACGCCGACGTGTTCGGCGTGCAGGTGACCGGGCCGGGGGCCGCCCCGGCGGCGCGTTACCTGTTCTGCCTGGGCATCGTCATGGTGTTCGCGCTGGCGGCGAAGAACATCGTCCGCGGGCGCATCGGCCGCGAGTGGATGGCGATCCGCGACATGGACATCGCCGCCGAGATCATCGGCATCCGGCCGCTGCAGGCCAAGCTGTCCGCGTTCGCCGTCAGCTCGTTCTACGTCGGCATGGCCGGGTCGCTCTACTTCGGCGTCTGGCTCGGCGCCGCCGAGCCCGGCGAGGCGTTCGGCATCGAGCGCTCGTTCCTGGTCCTGTTCATGGTCATCATCGGCGGCCTCGGCAGCATCGTCGGCAACTTCTTCGGCGCGGCCTTCATCGTGCTGCTGCCGATCCTGCTGAAGAACCTGATGGTCGACGGCATCGGTGTCGAGGTGGTCACCGCCAAGCACATCGAGATCACGCTGATGGGCATGCTCATCATCTTCTTCCTGATCGTCGAGCCGCACGGTCTCGCGCGGCTGTGGCAGATCGCGAAGGAGAAACTCCGCCTCTGGCCGTTCCCGCACTGAACCGCGGGCACCGGAGCTGCACGCCCCAGCCGGGGCGCGCACAAAACCTGCACCACCTGTAGAGGAGAGAGGGAAATCACGATGAATACCAAGACCATGAAGCGGCTTGCCCTGGCCGCGGCGGTGGCTGCACCGCTGCTCGCAACGGGCGTCGCCAATGCCGAGCTGAAGATCCCGTCGCTCGATTACCGCACCGGGCCCTACGCGCCGAACGGCATCCCGTTCGCCAACGGCTTCAGCGACTACCTGACCCTGCTGAACGAGCGCGACGGCGGCATCAACGGGGTGAAGATCGACAACCCGTCCTGCGAGACCGCCTACAACACCCAGCAGGGCGTCGAGTGCTACGAGAAGCTGAAGGAGGGCGCGCTGTCCTTCCAGCCGCTGTCGACCGGCATCACCTACCAGCTGATCCCGCGCACCACGGTGGACAAGGTGCCGGTGTTCTCGATGGGCTACGGGCGCACCTCGGCGGCCAACGGCAAGATCTTCCCGTACGTGTTCAACTTCCCGGCCACCTACTGGAGCCAGGCCACCGTGCTGGTCCAGTACATCGCCGACCAGGAAGGCGGCATGGACAAGCTGAAGGGCAAGAAGATCGCCCTCGTCTACCACAACTCGGCCTACGGCAAGGAGCCGATCCGCACGCTGGAGAGCATGGCCGCGAAGTACGGCTACGAGTTCATGCAGCTGCCGGTCGACCACCCGGGCCAGGAGCAGAAGGCGACCTGGCTGCAGATCCGCCGCGAGAAGCCGGACTGGGTGCTGATGTGGGGCTGGGGCGTGATGAACCAGGTGGCGATCCAGGAAGCCGCCTCGATCCGCTACCCGATGGACCACTTCATCGGCGTCTGGTGGTCGGGTTCCGAGAACGACGTGCTGCCGGCCGGCGACGCCGCCAACGGCTACCTCTCCGGTGCGTTCCACGCGCCGGGTGCCGGCTTCCCGGTGCACGAGGACATCAAGAAGCACGTCTACGGCAAGGGCAAGGGCAAGGGCGAGGCCGAGCGCATCGGCGAGGTGCTCTACAACCGCGGCATGGTCGCGGCGATGTGGACCACCGAGGCCGTGCGCAACGCGATGAAGATCCACGGCACCAAGGACGTCACCGGCGAGATGGTGCGTGACGGCTACGAGAGCCTCAGCGTCGACGAGAAGCGCCTCGAGGAGCTCGGCATGAAGGGCTTCACCTACGCCGTGCAGATCACCTGCGACAACCACGAGGGCGCGGGCAAGGTCGCCGTGCAGCAGTGGGACGCCAAGGCCAAGCAGTGGAAGATCGTCTCCAAGTTCTACGAGCCGCTGCGTGACATCACCGGCCCGCTGATCGAGGAGGACTCCGCGGCGTTCGCCAAGGAGAACAACATCACCCCGCGTACCTGCAAGTAAGCGGACAAGTGACCAGACCGGGGAGGCACCCTTGAACAGCGCGACCGCATCCAGCGCGAGCGAGGCAACGGCCGCGAGGCCGCTGCTCGAGGTCAACAACATCGAGGTCATCTACGACCACGTGATCCTCGTGCTCAAGGGCGTCTCCCTGGCCGTTCCCGAGGGGGGCATCGTCGCCCTCCTCGGGGCCAACGGCGCCGGCAAGTCGACCACGCTGAAGACCATCTCGAACCTGCTCGGCGCCGAGCGCGGCGACGTGACCAAGGGCTCCGTCGTCTACAAGGGCGAGAAGGTCCACGACCTCAACCCGTCGGAGCTGGTCAAGCGCGGCGTCATCCAGGTGATGGAGGGGCGCCACTGCTTCGAGCACCTGACCGTCGAGGAGAACCTGATGACCGGTGCCTACACGCGCACCGACGGCAAGGCCGCGATCAGGGAATCACTCGACAAGGTCTACCACTACTTCCCGCGGCTGCGCGAGCGGCGCGGCAGCCAGGCCGGCTACACCTCCGGCGGCGAACAGCAGATGACCGCGATCGGCCGTGCGCTGATGGCCAACCCGACCATGATCCTGCTCGACGAGCCGTCGATGGGCCTGGCCCCGCAGCTGGTCGAGGAGATCTTCGAGATCGTCCACTCGCTGAACGAGCAGGAGCGCGTCAGCTTCCTGCTCGCCGAGCAGAACACCATGGTGGCGCTGCGCTACGCCAACTACGGCTACATCCTCGAGAACGGCCGCGTGGTGATGGACGGCGACGCCAAGGCGTTGGGCGAGAACGAGGACGTCAAGGAGTTCTACCTCGGGCTCAGCACCGAGGGGCGCAAGTCGTTCAGGGACGTCAAGCACTACCGGCGACGCAAGCGCTGGCTCGGCTGAGCCGGCAGCCCCGAATTCCCAGGAGGAGCTGCGATGGACGCGCAGGGCGATCCGTTCTTCGACGCGCTGGAAACGCGTGACCCGGCCGAGCGCGAGGCGCAACAGCTGGAGGCGCTGGCGCGGCAGGTGGCCCACGCGCGCGAGCACAGCCCCTACTTCGCGCGCCTGCTGGCCGACGTCGACCCGCGCGCGGTCGACGACTACGCCGCCTTCTCCGCGCTGCCGGTGACGCGCAAGGCCGAGCTCAAGGAGCTGCAGGCCAGCGCGCGGCCGTTCGGCGGCATGACCGCCGTGGCCACCGGCAAGCTGGCGCGCGTGTTCGTCTCGCCGGGCCCGATCTTCGACCCCGAGGGCGACCGCGTCGACTACTGGCGGCTCGGCCGCTCGATGTACGCCGCCGGCTTCCGCGCCGGCGAGCTGGTGCACAACTGCTTCTCCTACCACTTCACCCCGGCGGCCTCGATGGCCGAGGGCGGGGCGCGCGCGATCGGCTGCGCGGTGATCCCCGCCGGCGTCGGCCAGACCGAGCTGCAGGTCGAGGCGATTGCCGGCCTGCGGCCGCACGGCTACGTCGGCACGCCGTCGTTCCTGAAGATCATCCTCGACAAGGGCGCCGAGCTCGGCGCCGACCTCTCCAGCCTGACCAAGGCGCTGGTCTCGGCCGAACCCTACCCGCCCAGCCTGCGCGCGTTCTTCGCCGAGCGCGGCATCGCCGGGGTGCAGTGCTACGCCACCGCCGACCTCGGCCTGATCGCCTACGAGTCGCCGGGGCAGGAGGGCTTGATCGTCGACGAGGGGGTCTACGTCGAGATCGTGCGCCCGGGGACCGGCGAACCGGTGCCCGAGGGCGAGGTCGGCGAGGTGGTGGTGACCAACCTCTGCCCCGAGTACCCGCTGCTGCGCTTCGCCACCGGCGACCTGTCGGCCGTGCTGCCCGGCAGCAGCCCGTGCGGGCGCACCAACCGGCGCATCAAGGGCTGGATGGGGCGCGCCGACCAGACCACCAAGGTGCGCGGCATGTTCGTCCACCCGAGCCAGGTCGCCGCGATCCTGCAGCGCCACCCCGAGCTCCGGCGCGGCCGGCTGGTGGTCGACCGGGTCGACGAGCGCGACAGCATGACGCTGCGCTGCGAGCTCGCCGCGGGCGCGCCCGACGGCCTGGGGGAGGCGGTCGCGACGACCATCCGCGACGTCTGCAAGGTGCGCGGCGAGGTCGAGTTCGTCGCGACCGGCAGCCTGCCCAACGACGGCAAGGTGATCGACGACATCCGTCGCTACGATTGAAACCGCACGCCCGTCGCTGCGCTGCCCGCGGCGGGCCGCTGCTATGCTAGCCACGCGTCCCTGAGCCGTGATCCTGCTGCGATGCACACCGATACGCTGCTGAGCGCCGAGGGCCTGTGCCGCGACTACGGCGGCCGCCGCGCCGTGCGCGGGCTCGAGCTCACGGTGGCGCGCGGCGAGGTGCTCGGGCTGCTCGGCCCGAACGGCGCCGGCAAGTCGACCACGCTGCAGATGCTCAGCGGCTGCCTGCAACCGAGCGCCGGCCGGGTCGCGGTCGCCGGCCACGACCTGGCCCGGGCCCCGCGCGCCGCGCGCGCCGCGCTCGGCTACCTGCCCGAGCGCCCGCCGCTTTACCTCGACCTGACCGTCGACGAGTACCTCGAGCACTGCGGCGGGCTGCAGCGGATGCGCCGCCCCGCGCTGCGCGCGGCGCGCGAGCGGGTCAAGGCGCGCTGCGGGCTGGTGGCCGACGGGCGCAGGCTGCTGGGCAACCTGTCGCAGGGCTACCGCCAGCGTGTCGGTCTCGCCCAGGCGCTGCTGCACGATCCTCAGGTGGTGATCCTCGACGAGCCCACCGTCGGCCT
>DATCZX010000063.1:0-3001 GCA_036525695.1 Gammaproteobacteria bacterium
CGTATCTGGCGACCTTCGGCGACGGCACCATCAGCCGCTCCTCGCCGGGGTAGGGCGCCTCGCGGCCGCCGTTGAAGAAGAAGGTGACGTGGGCGTACTTCTCGGTCTCGGCGCAGCGGAACTGGCCGATGCCGGCGGTGCTGACCAGCTCGCCCAGGGTCACCTGCGGGGTCTCCGGGCCGAACGCCACCGGCAGCTCGAACTGGCTGCCGTAGCCGGTCATCGTGGTCACCGCGGCCGGGCTGAAGCCGGGGCGCGCGAAGTGCGCGAACTCGGCGTGCGCCAGCGCCGCGGTGAGCTGGCGCGGGCGGTCGTTGCGGAAGTTGAACAGCAGCACGCTGTCGCCGCCGGCGATCGGCGTGCCGCCGGCGATCCGGGTCGGCGCGATGAACTCGTCGCCCTGGCCGGCCGCGTAGGCGGCCTCGATCGCCGCGGCGGCGTTCGCGGCCGTCTCGCCGCCGCCGCCGGTCAGCGCCCGGAACGCCTGCTCGGTGCGCTCCCAGCGCTGGTCGCGGTCCATCGCGTAGTAGCGGCCGCAGACGCTGGCGATCGCGCCGCCGGCGGCGGCCAGCGGCGCGTCGAGCGCCGGCAGCCAGCTGGCGGCGGACTGCGGCGGGGTGTCGCGGCCGTCGGTCAGCAGGTGCAGCATCGGCGCCACGCCGGCGCGCCGCGCCAGCTCGAGCAGCGCCAGCAGGTGGCGCAGGTGGCTGTGCACGCCGCCGTCGGAGAACAGGCCGACCAGGTGCAGCGGGCGAGCGGCGGCGCGCGCGCGCTCGGCCGCGGCGAGCAGCGCCGGGTTGGCGAAGAAGCTGCCGTCGGCGATGGCGTCGTCGATGCGCACCAGGTACTGGCGCATGATCGCGCCGCAGCCGAGGGTGATGTGGCCGACCTCGGAGTTGCCCATCTGCCCGGCGGGCAGGCCGACGTGGCGCCCGGAGGGGTCCAGCGTGGTGTGCGGGTGGCGCGCGAACCAGGCGTCGAGCTGCGGCGTGCCGGCCTCGAGGATGGCGTTGTCGCGGCGGTCCGGGTTGACCCCGAAGCCGTCGAGGATCAGCAGCAGCGCCGGGCGGCGCGGGGGGCGGGCGGCGCTCACCGGTTCGCACCCGCCGCGGCCAGCTTGGCCTCCTCGGCGGAGACGATCTCGCGCATCGCGAACACGCTGTCGGGGTTCAGCGAGATCGAGCTGATGCCCTTCTCGACCAGCCACGCGGTGATCTCGGGGAAGTCCGACGGCGCCTGGCCGCAGATGCCGATGTACTTGCCCTGGGCGTTGCAGGCGTTGATCGCCATCTCCATCAGGATGCCGACCGCCTCGTTGCGCTCGTCGTAGCCGGTCAGCAGCCCGGAGTCGCGGTCGACGCCGAGGGTCAGCTGGGTCAGGTCGTTGGAGCCGATCGAGAAGCCGTCGAAGTCGGCCAGGAACTGCTCGGCGAGCAGCGCGTTGGCCGGGATCTCGCACATCATCACCACCTTCAGCCCGTTCTCGCCGCGCTTCAGGCCGTGGCGGGCGAGCAGCTCGATCACCCGGCGCCCTTCCTCGGGGGTGCGCACGAACGGCACCATCAGCGTCACGTTGGTCAGCCCCATCTCCTCGCGCACCGCGCGCAGCGCCTGGCACTCGAGCGCGAACGCCTCGGCGAACTCCGGCGCCGGGTAGCGCGCGGCGCCGCGGAAGCCGAGCATCGGGTTCTCCTCGTCCGGCTCGAAGCCGCGGCCGCCGACCATCGACGCGTACTCGTTGGACTTGAAGTCGCTGAGCCGGACGATCACCTGGCGCGGGTAGAACGCCGCGGCGATGGTCGCGACCCCCTCGGCCAGGGTCTTGACGAAGTAGTCGCGGCGGTCCGGGTAGCCGCGGGTGATGGCGTCGATCTCGGCCTGCAGGCCGGCGTCGAGCCCGGCGTACTCGAGCAGCGCGCGCGGGTGCACGCGGATGGTGTTGTTGATGATGAACTCGAGGCGCGCCAGGCCGACCCCCTCGACCGGCAGCCGCGAGGTCTCGAAGGCGACCTCGGGGTTGGCCAGGTTCAGCATGATCTTGGTGCGCAGCTGCTCCTGGCCGCTGAGCGGGATCCGCTCGACCTCGAACGGCAGGTGGCCGGCGTAGACGTAGCCGTTGTTGCCCTCGGCGCAGGAGACGGTGACCTCGGCGGCGTGCGGCACCGTGTCGGTGGCGTTGCCGCAGCCGACCACCGCCGGGATGCCCAGCTCGCGCGCGATGATCGCCGCGTGGCAGGTGCGCCCGCCGCGGTTGGTGACGATCGCCGCGGCGATCTTCATCACCGGCTCCCAGTCCGGGTCGGTGATGTCGGAGACCAGCACGTCGCCCGGCTGCACCTCGTGCATCGCCGAGGCGTCCTTGATCACCCGCGCCTTGCCGCAGGCGATCTTCTGCCCGACGCTCTTGCCCTCGGCGACCACGGTGCCGCGCTCGGGCAGCCTGAACACCTCCTTGACGTTGACGTCGGCGGTCGCCTGCACCGTCTCCGGCCGCGCCTGGACGATGAACAGCTCGCCGGAGAGCCCGTCCTTGGCCCACTCGATGTCCATCGGCTGCGGCTGGCCGGCCTGCTCGGAGTAATGGCGCTCGATCTCCACCGCGTAGCGCGCCAGCTCGAGCACCTCGTCGTCGGCCAGGCAGAAGGCGTCGCGCTCGGCCTCCGGCACGTCGAGGTTGGTCACCGGGTTGGTCGCGGCGGGGTCGTCGCTGTAGACCATCCGCACCGCCTTGCTGCCCAGGTGGCGGCGGATGATCGGCCGGTGGCCGCTGGCCAGGGTCGGCTTGAACACGTAGTACTCGTCGGGGTTCACGGCGCCCTGGACGACGTTCTCGCCGAGGCCGTAGGCGGCGGTGATGAACACCACGTCGCGGAAGCCCGACTCGGTGTCGAGCGTGAACATCACCCCGGAGGTCGCCTTGTCCGAGCGCACCATCTTCTGCACCCCGACCGACAGCAGCACCTCCATGTGGTCGAAGCCCTGGTGCACGCGGTAGGAGATC
>DATCZX010000064.1:0-4035 GCA_036525695.1 Gammaproteobacteria bacterium
GGAACAGGATCAGCGCCAGCGATACGCCGACCCTGACCGTCAGCGCCTTCACCATGCGATCGCCCTGACCCTTGTCGACGACCAGGTAATAGAGGGCGCTGCCCAGGCTGATGATGATCACCAGCAGGATCGCGATGACGAGGACGCGGTAGGGCATCTGAGCGACCCTCCCCGAGGTTAGAATCGCCTTCGAATGTATCACACACACGGATGGCATGGGAATGGGCGGCCGACGACTCACCTTGACCTGTTGCGGCTGGCGCTTCGCCCCGCGGCTACTGCCGACGCTCGCAGTCGCCGCGCTGCTGCCGCTGCTGCTCGGCCTCGGTGTCTGGCAACTCGAGCGCGCGGCGTACAAGCGCGCGCTGGTCGAGGCCCACGCCCAGCGTAGCGCCGACCGGCCGGTCAACTCGCTGCCGCTCGTCGTCGAGGCGGCTGCATGGCGCTACCGGCGGGCCGAGTTCGCCGGGCACCTCGACACCGGCCGTGCCCTGCTGCTCGACAACCGGACCCATCGCGGCATGGCCGGCTACCACCTGCTGTTGCCACTGCGCCTCGACGACGGCCGCACGCTCCTGGTCAACCTCGGCTGGGCACCGCTCGGGCTGGACCGTGACCACCTGCCGCCGGTGCCGACGCGGGACGGCCCGCTGGTGGTGCGCGGGCTGCTCGACCTGCCGCCGGCGGCCGGGTTGCAGCTGGGCCCCGAGGGCCCGGAGGCGCAGGGTTGGCCACGCGTGCTGCAGCGGCTTGACCTCGCCGCGCTCGCCGATGCGCTGGGCTACCCGCTGCTTCCGCTGGTGCTGCTCGAGCAGGAGAGCGGTGACCCCGGGCTGGTGCGCGACTGGCGCCCGGCGACCATCGGACCGGCCCGCCACACCGCGTACGCCGTACAGTGGTTCGCGCTGGCCCTGGCCCTGTTGGTGATCTACTTGGCCGTCAATACCCGGAGGTGGCAACGTGACGACTGAGACGCACTCCGGTGGACGCCGTGTCCCGTGGCCGCTGGTCGTCCTCGGCGTGGTCTTCCTCGGCCCGCTCGTCGGCGCCTGGCTGCTGTTCGGTAACGTCGATGCCTGGCGGCCGCCGAGCAGTCACTACGGCACGCTGGTGGAACCGGCGCTGCCGCCGGGGAGCTACGGCGATGCGTTGCCGGTGGCGCTCACGCCCGGCCTGCTGCGCGGACACTGGACGCTGCTGCTGGTCGTGCGCGGGCCGCACGACCAGCAGCTCGCGCGGCTGCTGCACGACCTGCACCAGCTGCACGCGGCGCTGGGCAAGCACCGCGACCGCGTGCGCCGGGTGGCGCTGAGCGAGTTGGCGTTGCCGGCCGCGACCCCCGCGGGCGGCGACATGTACGCGGAGAGGATCGTGGTCACGGCCGCCGCAATTGGCCGCCTGCAGGCCCGGCTGCCGGGCGAACCGGGAGCACCGCGGGCGCTCTACCTGGTCGACCCGCTCGGCAACGTGATGATGCACTACCCGCTGCCGGTGGTGCCGCGCGGGGTGCTCGACGACCTGCGCCGGTTGCTGCGCAGCTCGCGTCTCGGCTGAGCCGCGTCCCCAGAGCGGGCCGGGACGGCCCCGGCTCAGGCGACCAGGTAGTGGTCGGCGAGCAGCAGCGCGAACAGCGCCGTGAGGTAGTAGATCGAGTAACCGAACATCGGCATCGCGTAGCGATCATCGCGGCTGCGGTAGAGCCGGAGAGCGTGCCAGACGAAGCCGAGCCCGAGCGGGAGCGCCCCGGCGAGGTACAGCAGGCCGCTCATCCTGGTGGCGAACGGCAGCAGTGTCACCGCCAGCAGGGTCACCGCGTAGATCAGGATCTGCTGCTTGGTGTAGGCGATGCCGTGGGTCACCGGGAGCATCGGCAGGCCCGCCTGCGCGTAGTCGTCACGGCGGTGGATCGCCAGCGGCCAGAAATGCGGCGGGGTCCAGGTGAACACGATCAGGACCAGCAGCAGCGCGTGCGGGTCGATCTGGCCGGTCACTGCGGTCCAGCCGAGCAGCGGCGGTGCCGCGCCAGCGAGCCCGCCCCAGACGATGCTCTGCGGGCTCGACCGCTTCAGGTAGAGGGTGTAGACGACCGCGTAGCCGATCAGCGAGAGCAGTGTCAGCAGCGCGGTGAGCGGGTTGACCCAGACCGTCAGCAGCGCCATCGACAGCGTCCCCAGACTGCCCGCGAACAGCACCGCGCTGAACGTGTCGAGGCGTCCGCTCGGCAGCGGGCGCCGGCGTGTGCGCGCCATCAGCGCGTCGATGCGCTGTTCGACGAGGTGGTTGACCGCCGCCCCGCAGGCCGCCGCTAGGCCGATGCCTGCCAGACCGGCGAGCAGCGTCTGCAGCGGCACCATGCGCTCGCTCGCGAGCAGCATCCCGACCAGCGCGGTGAACACGATCAGCATGACCACCTTCGGCTTGGTGATCTCGTAGTAGCCGTGCCAGCCGCCGGCGGCAAGACGCGGGATGACGCTCTCGATCGGGTTCATGGCAGCTCCCCCGGTAACGCTCCCCGACCTGGCGGGAGGTGAGATGGTGCCGGCTCCCGGCGGGCGGGTAGCGGCGGAGTTACGCGGGTAAATCTAGCGCAATTGCCGCGCGCTCGACATGACGTAACGCAACAACCCGGGAAGCCGGCGACGAAAGTCGCGCGGCCACGGCCGCGCGCGTCAGGCGCCGGTCTTGCGCAGCACCGCCGGCGCGGCGACCGGCCCGGAGGCGAACTCCTCGAGCAGCGCCAGCGCCTGCTCGTCGGGGTGCTGCTGCGGCGGGTGCTTGCACAGGAACGCGGAGGGGCCCTCGAGCACGCCGCCGATGCCGCGGTCGAGCCCGATGCGGGCGCAGCGGATGGCGTCCACGGCCACCCCGGCGGCGTTCGGCGAGTCCTCGACCGACAGGCGCAGCTCCAGGTTCATCGGCACGCCGCCGAACAGCGCCCCCTCCATGCGCACGAAGGCGACCTTGTTGTCCTTGAGCCACGGCACGTAGTCGCTCGGCCCGATGCGGATGTCCTGCTCCGACAGCCGGCGCTCGCTGCTCGACTGCACCGCCTCGGTCTTCGAGCGCCGCTTGGTGCCGAGCCGCTCGTGGTCGAGCATGTTGTAGAAGTCGGTGTTGCCGCCGATGTTGAGCTGGTAGGTGTGGCGGATCGGCACGCCGCGCAGCTTGAACAGGTTGGCCAGCGCGCGGTGGGTGATGGTGGCGCCGATCTGCGCCTTGAAATCGTCGCCGACGATCGGCAGGCCGCGCGCGGCGAAGCGGCCAGCCCACTCGGGGTCGCTGGCGATGAACACCGGCATCGCGTTGACCAGCGCGGCGCCCGCCTCGAGCGCGCAGCCGGCGTAGAAGCGGGTCGCCTGCTCGGAGCCGACCGGCAGGAAGTTGATCACCACCTCGGTGCGGGTCTCGCGCAGCAGCGCGGTGACCTCGTCGGCGCTCGGCTGGGCCGCGTCGGAGGGCAGGAAGCGGGTGCCGTCGGGCGCCTGGCCCATGTGCGCGGCGACGCCGTCGAGCAGTGCGCCCATGCGCACGGCAACACCGGTCTCGGGGACCCGGCGGTGGAACGCGGTGGTGCAGTTGGGCGCCTGCCAGATCGCGTCGCCGACGTCGCGGCCGACCTTGCGCCGGTCGATGTCGAACGCCGCGACCACCTCGATGTCCTCGGGGCGGTAGCCGCCGAGCAGCGGGTGGAGCACGCCGACGGCGTCTTCGCCGTACTCGCGACAGTAGTGGATGCCCTGGACCAGCGAGCTGGCGCAGTTGCCGACTCCGACCATGGCCAGGCGGATGCTGCTCATGCTCGACGCCCATGGCTTGGGATCATCTTGGCCATAGGCCGCGATACTCCTCAGATTATGATGCGGTTTACCGATGGATCGGGGCGGGGCCCCGCCCGTTCTCCGTTCCCCGAGCGGATTCTATCCCACCCGCGCACCTGCCGGTAGCACACCGGTCCGTGGCGCGGTTAGGGTCGCGGGCAGGCGATGCGCTAAGCTCGCACGCGCGCGGCGGGACGATGTCGTTCCAGGAGGGACA
>DATCZX010000065.1:0-2300 GCA_036525695.1 Gammaproteobacteria bacterium
TGGCGACGACGTCGCCGGGCTGGCAGGCCTCGTAGGGGATGCCGGAGGGGGTGACCAGGAAACCGTCGCTGGTGCGCGCGCTGACGTTGCCGGCGGTGCCGCGGCCGAGGCCGGCGGCGTTCATCCGCCGGGCGGTGGCGACGACGCTCTCGCGCAGGGCCTGGTCGACGTTCTCCGGTGGTTCCATGCGGCGCGCGTGACGGTTGGCTTGCAGGGGGTCTGCGGACATTCTGACTGCTGGGACGGCGCGCGTCCACGCCGGGCGGACGGTCAGTAGTAGCCGGCCCCGGGGATCACGTGGCGCACCCCGCCGCGCGGGTTCTCGATGTCGCCCTTGCGTCGCGGGATCAGGTGGATGTGGCAGTGGAAGATGGTCTGGCCGGCATCGAGGCCGTTGTTGACGCCGACGTTGAAGCCGGTGACCGACGGGTCCATCCACAGGATCGCGTCGCGCTGGGCGATCAGCAGGTGCTGGCAGGCGACCAGCTCGTGGCGGTCGAGCTCGAAGTAGGTCTCGACGTGGCGACGCGGCACGATGATCGTGTGCAGCGGCGTCACCGGGTGCTTGTCGAGCGCGGCGAAGGCGTAGCGGTTGCCTGCCACCGGCACCTCGGGGAAGTCGCAGAACACGCACTTGCGCGGTTTGCCCGCATCCGCCATCGCCGGGACCTGGTTGCTGGAAGACGCCACAACATAGCAGTCCCGGCAGCCGTCCGCCTCCCCCCATTCGGAGGGGGTGGCGCGAGCCCGAGGCCGGCGCCGGGTCGCGGGCGGCGCCGCGCGCAGGCGCGGCTCGGCTGCGGGGGAGGGTGTCGCGTGCGGCCGGCGGACCGCCCGTGGGCCAGGCGACGCTTGACTTCAAGCGCCTTTGCCATCATTTTGCGGCGCAACATGGTGGCTGCCCCTACGGCAGACCGGGCGCGGCGGGCACGCGCCGGGGTGGCGGCAGCGGTCATGCCGCGGGCTGGTGCCAGCGGGTGGCCGGGTGCGGGCGCAGGCGGCGCACCAGGTTGGCGATGCCGCCGAACAGCTGACGCAGCAGTTCGGCGAAGTAGGCCGAGCGCATGCTGCGGGCCTCGGCGATGATGCTCTCGAGATCGACCTGGTCCAGGTCTGGCGAGGTACGCTTGGTGTCCATCTTCGGGACTCCCTGTTGCGCGGGCTATGCTGCACCGCACAAACAGGATGACCTGGCGGGCGGCCCCCCTCAAGCGACCCTTTTTGATCCTCGGTTTAGGAAAACTATCGCGTCATGGCCCGTAAACTGCCCCCGCTGAAAGCGCTCCGCGCCTTCGAGGCCGCGGCGCGGCACCTCAGCTTCACCCGCGCGGCCGAGGAGCTGCACGTGACCCGCGCGGCGATCAGCCAGCAGGTCGCGCTGCTCGAGGAACAGCTGAACACGCGGCTGTTCGTGCGCCTGAACCGCGCGCTGCGCCTGACCGAGGCCGGCCGCGCCTGCCTGCCGGAGATCCAGCAGGGCTTCGACCTGCTCGGCAGCGGCGTCGAGCGGGCGGTCCAGGAGGAGATGCGCGGCGCGCTGGTGGTCTCCTGCTCGCCGAGCCTGGCGAGCAAGTGGCTGGTCTCGCGGCTGGACGAGTTCGGTCGCCAGCTGCCCGGCGTCGACGTGCGCCTGCACGCCCAGTACGGGCTGCCCGACTTCCACGACGACGAGGTCGACGTGGCGATCCACTTCGGCGCCGACGCCTTCGCCGAGGAACTGTCGGCCGACCTGCTGTTCCCGGCGGCGGTGGTGCCGCTGTGCAGCCCCGCGCTGCTGCAGGGCAGGGAGCGGCTGCGCAAGCCGGCCGACCTGGTGCGCTTCAGGCTGCTGCACGACGAGGCGCTGAACCAGGACCCCGACCACCCCGGCTGGGCCAACTGGCTGGAGGCGTTCGCCGTCGACGGCGTCGACGCCAGCCGCGGCGCCCACTTCAGCCACACCATGCTGGCGCTCGATGCCGCTGCCGAGGGGCAGGGGGTGCTGCTGGCGATCGACCGCCTGGCGGCGCCCGAGGTGCGCGCCGGGCGCCTGGCGGTGCCGTTCGACCTGCGCCTGCCGCTGCGCGCGGCCTACCGGCTGGTGGTCCCGCGCGGCTGGCTGCAGCGGCCCAAGGTGCAGCTGTTCCGCGACTGGCTGCTGGCCAGCGCGGCGGCCGACCCCGACCCGCTGAGTGCCGCGCTGGCCTCGCGGTCGGCGCGCAGGCGTACCGAGCCGCGGGACAGGCCGCCGCGCCCGGCGCGTGAGCCGGAGTAACCCGGCGCGCTCCGCGCCGGCCCGGCAGCCCGCGCGGACGGGGCTC
>DATCZX010000066.1:0-6076 GCA_036525695.1 Gammaproteobacteria bacterium
CCGAGCCGCCGTCACTTTCCGTTTAAGGCAAAAGTCAGGTGGCCTGCGCTGTGGACCATCGGCCTGATGGCGCGGGGCGGTGGTGTCACCGCGGCTGCGCTTCTCGGCGCGTTGTCGCCGGATTACGCGATGGCCCGCCAATAGACATAGCCGTACTTAGTCCGAACGGGGCCGCTTTACGCGCCGGTCCGCGCTGGCACCATTCGACAGCAACCCTCACCGCTAGATCATCGTGCTCGCCGCTTTTAAGCGCGGCGGCAGAGCCGCTAAGTCCCAAGTACGATTATCCCCGCGCTAAGGGCCAACGACGCCAGCGCCCGTGACATATCGCCAGCCAGTCTATGCAGGCTTCGGGCGTTTTAATTTTTGTGCGGGCAGCCATGGCGCAGGCATTGGGCGCGGCTGGATATATGCGCCAGGGCAAGTGGGCGGCCTCGCGGACCACAATGATGCCAGTCAGGAACCCTATTTGGGGATTTATTTGCGAAATTTTTATAATCGAAAGCGTCGATCTATCTGCCAGCCGCTGCGGCAGCGTCGCAGCGACCCCACGCTGCCGCGCTGAAACCGGCGGAGGGCACGCATGCAGAACCCGAAACAGCTCGAGGCGACGGCCGCCGCGGCGCTGGTCGCGGACGGCGTCACCATCGCGATGGGCGGCTTCGTCGGCACCGGGATCCCCGAGGCGCTGACGCTGGCGCTGGAACGGCGTTTCCTCGACACCGGCGCGCCGCGCGACCTGACCCTGGTCTACGCGGCCGGGCAGGGCGACGGCAAGACCCGCGGGCTCAACACCTTCGGCCACGAGGGGATGGTCAAGCGCGTGATCGGCGGCCACTGGGGGCTGGTGCCGAAGATCGGCCGCCTCGCGCTGGAGAACAAGGTCGAGGCCTACAACCTGCCGCAGGGGGTGATCAGCCACCTCTACCGCGACATCGCCGCCGGGCGCCCCGGCACGCTGACCCACGTCGGCCTGCACACCTTCGTCGACCCGCGCCACGGCGGCGGCCGGCTCAACGCGCGGACCACCGAGGAGCTGGTCCGGCTGCTGCCGGTCGACGGTCGCGACTACCTGTTCTACAAGGCGTTCCCGATCCAGGTCGCGTTCCTGCGCGGGACCAGCGCCGACGCCCGCGGCAACGTCACGATGGAGCGCGAGGCGCTGTCGATCGACGCGCTGGCGATCGCCCAGGCGGTGCACAACAGCGGCGGCACGGTGGTCGTCCAGGTCGAGCGGCTGGTCGAGCGCAACACCTTGCACCCGCAGCTGGTGCAGATCCCGGGGATCCTGGTCGACCACGTCGTCGTGGCGACGCCGGAGCACCACGCGCAGACCTTCGCCGAGCCGTTCAACCCGCTCTACGTCGGCGGTGCCGGCGACGCCGAGGGCGGCATCCCGACGCTGCCGCTGTCCGAGCGCAAGGTGATCGCGCGCCGCGCCGCGCGGCTGCTCAGGCCGGGGGCCGTGGTCAACCTCGGCATCGGCATGCCCGAGGGGGTCGCCGCGGTGGCCCACGAGGAGGGCACGCTGCACCGGTTCACGCTGACCGTCGAGCCGGGCGGCATCGGCGGGGTGCCGGCCGGCGGGCTCAGCTTCGGCGCCTCGGCCGGGGTCGAGGCGGTGATCCCGCAGCCTTCCCAGTTCGACTTCTACGACGGCGGCGGCCTCGACCAGGCGTTCCTCGGCATGGCCCAGGCCGACCCGGCCGGCAACGTCAACGTCAGCCGTTTCGGCACGCGCATGGCCGGCGCCGGCGGCTTCATCAACATCAGCCAGAACGCGCGCGAGGTGGTGTTCATGGGCACCTTCACCTCGGGCGGGCTCGAGCTCGGCCTCGGCGACGGCCGGCTCGAGATCCGGCACGAGGGGCGCGAGCGGAAATTCATCGACCGGGTCGAGCACCTGACCTTCAGCGGCGCCTACGCGCGCGAGCGCGGGCAGTCGGTCTGGTTCGTCACCGAGCGTGCCGTGTTCCGCCTCGGCGACGGCGGCGTGGTGCTGGTCGAGATCGCGCCGGGCGTCGACCTCGAGCGCGACGTGCTCGCGCAGATGGCGTTCCGGCCGCTGCTCGCCGAGGACCTGCAGACGATGGACCCGGCGCTGTTCCGGTGACGGCGGCCGCTGGCATCGGCACAACGCGGCCAGGACGGTTTTCCCGTAGGTCGGGCTTCAGCCCGACGACGGCCCATCTCGGGCTGAAGCCCGATCCACGGCGGGTCTGCCCCGCGTGCGGGCCCGCCCGGTGGACCTGATCCTCAACGTCACCTTCCCGGTGTTCGGCCTGATCCTGTGCGGCTGGCTCGCCGCCCGCCTCGGCGTCCTCGGCCAGCAGAGCACCGAGGCGCTGAACGGCTTCGTCTACTACTTCGCGCTGCCGGCGCTGCTGTTCATCTTCGTCGCCCGCGCGCCGGTGGAACGCATCTTCTACGCCCCGTTCCTGGCCGCGTTCGGCGGCGGCTACGCGATCACCTTCGGCCTCGCCTGGCTGCTGTTCCGCCGCCTCTACCCCGAGCGCCTGGCGGTGCGCGCGATGCGCGCCAGCAACACCACCTTCGCCAACACCGGCTACATGGGCATCCCGCTGGCGTCGACCGCGTTCGGCGAGGCCGCGGTGCTGCCGGCGATCATGGCCACGGTGTTCGTCAGCGTGGTGATGATCAACGTCGCCATCGCGCTGATCGAGCTCGACGTCGCCCGCGAGGCCGGCGGCACGCGGATCCTGCGCGACGTCGGGCTGTCGCTGGCGAAGAACCCGTTCGTGATCACCGTGCTGCTGGCGGTGGTGTTCCCACTCGCCGGCTGGACGGTGCCGACGCCGGTGGCCAAGTTCTGCGACCTGCTCGGCAGCGCCGCCGGGCCGTGCGCGCTGTTCGCGCTCGGGATGTTCGTCGCCACGCAGTCGCTGCGCGTCGGTCTCGGCGAGGCCGGCCTGATCACCGCGATCAAGCTGCTGCTGCAGCCGTTCGTCACCTGGCTGCTGGTCAGCTACGTGTTCGAGCTCGAGCCGCTGTGGGCGCTGACCACGGTGCTGGTCTCCGCGCTGCCGATGGGCGCGACCTGCTTCGTGCTGGCGCAGCGCTACAACGTGCTGGTCAACCGCACCTCGTCGGCGACGGTGCTCTCCACCGCGCTGTCGGTGATCACGGTGACGCTGCTGCTGGCCTGGCTCGGGCCGCTGCCGGGCTAGGCCCTGCTGCGGGTCACGCTGCGCTGACTCGACCCGATGGCTGCAACCCGGCGCGAGAAGACGCGATCCCCCGTAGGTCGGGCTTCAGCCCGACACAGCGCCGCGTCGGGCTCACGCCCGACCCACGAGGAGCGCGATCGGTTGTCGGGCCGAAGCCCGAACCACGGGGGGTGCGGCCGCTCGCCGGGCGGCAACCCGGCCCGGCAAGGGCGCTGCGGTCGCCGTCAGTCGCGGTGGCGCAGCTCGGCGTCCAGCCCCTCGCTGCGCAGCGCCTCGACCAGCCGCTCGGCGTTGCTCTCGTGCACGTGCAGCATCAGCTCGCGCGCCTCGCCGCGGCGGTTCGGGAAGTAGGCGCCGTTGACGATCTCGTAGTCGAGGTCGCGCACGCACTCGACCGCCCTGACCATCTTCGCCGGCGTGTCGCAGCCGCGGATGATCAACCGCGCGCCGGGCTCGCCGATGCCGAGCAACGGGTTGAGGATCTGGTAGAAGAAGTCGTTGCTGGTCAGGATGCCGACCAGCCTGCCGCCGTCGAGCACCGGCAGGCAGCCGACGCCCTTGCCCTGGGCCAGCCTCAGCGAGCTCTCGACCGTGGCCTCCGGGGTCACCGTGACCACGTCGGTCTGCATGATCTCGTCGACGGTCAGCCGCGCGAACAGGTAGTGGATCTCGTGCAGGCTCAGGCTGGTCGCCATCGACGGCGACGCGCGCAGCACCCGGTCCTTGGTCACGATGCCGACCAGCTTGCCCTTGTCGACCACCGGCAGTCGCTCGATCCGCTTCTCCTTCATCAGCTTGGCCGCCTCGAGCACCGGGGTGTCGCTGCTGATGGTGGTGACCGGGGCGGTCATGATGTCCTTGACTTGCATTGCCGTGATCCTGGGTCGGGTCGGTGCGCCAAGGATAGCCCATCGCCCGGGCCCGCCGCGCCCGGGCACGGAGGTTGCCGGGCGGGCTTGCGGCCGCTTCACTCCTCGGCGCGCAGCCCGGCCAGGTAGCGGCGCATGCGCCGCATGTAGCTCTCCGCGGCGCCGCGGACCATCGCGATCCCGGCCTCGTCGAGCTGGCGCACCACCCGCCCGGGGCTGCCGAGCACCAGCGAGCCGTCGGGGATCTCCTTGCCCTCGGCCACCAGCGCGTTGGCGCCGATCAGGCAGTCGCGGCCGATGCGCGCGCCGTTCAGCACCACCGCCTTGATGCCGATCAGGGTGCCGTCGCCGACGCTGCAGCCGTGCAGCATCGCCATGTGGCCCACGGTGACGCCGCGGCCCACCGTCAGCGGGTAGCCGGGGTCGGTGTGCAGCACCGCGCCGTCCTGCACGTTGGAGCCCTCGCCGACGCTGATCGCGTCGCCGTCGCCGCGCAGCACGGCGTTGAACCAGACGCTGACCCGGTCGGCGAGCGTCACCTGGCCGATCAGGTCGGCGCTCGGGGCGATGAAGTGCTCGCTGCCGTGCAGCGTGACGCGGTGGTCGTCGAGGCGGTAGCGCACCGGGTCTCTCCTGAAGCGGTCGGGGAGGCGTAGTGTCCCACAGCGCTGCGCTGAACGTCTCCGACGGCTGGGTTATGCTGCGCGACCACCGATCGATCAAGGAGCAGCTGATGAGCCTGGTGGTCTACCTCTCCGGCGAGATCCACACCGACTGGCGCGACGCCATCGCCGCCGGCGCCCGCGAGCGCGGGCTCGATATCACCTTCACCTCGGCGGTCACCGACCACGCCGCCAGCGACGCCGCCGGGGACTGCCTCGGTGCCGAGGCCGAGCCGTTCTGGCGCGACCACAAGTCGGCCAAGGTCAACGCCATCCGCACGCGGACGCTGATCGAGAAGTGCGACGTCGCCGTCGTCCGTTTCGGCGACAAGTACAGGCAGTGGAACGCGGCCTTCGACGCCGGCTACTGCGCCGCGCTCGGCAAGCCCTACATCACGCTGCACGGTGCCGACCTGGTCCACGCCCTGAAGGAGGTCGACGGCGCCGCGCTGGCGTGGGCCACCGACACCGACCAGGTGATCGAGATCCTGCGCTACGTCAGCGCCGCCTGAGCGGCGCTCAGCCGCGGGTGGCGCGCTTGGTGCGCGCCGTCGGCGTCGCCTGCAGCGGGTCCTCCGGCCACGGGTGCTTCGGGTAGCGCCCGCGCATCTCCTTGCGCACCTCGGCGTAGCCGTTCTGCCAGAAGCTGGCCAGGTCCCGGGTCACCTGCAGCGGCCGGCGCGCCGGGGAGAGCAGGTGGATGCTCAGCGCGACGCGCCCGCCGGCGACGCGCGGGGTCTCGGCGCAGCCGAACATCTCCTGCAGCTTGACTGCCAGCACCGGCGGGTCGACCGCGTAGTCGATCCTGACCTGCGAGCCGGACGGCACCCGCAGCCGTTCCGGCGCCAGCTCGTCGAGGCGCTGCGGCAGCGGCCACGGCAGCAGCGCGAGCAGCAGCGCGCGGGTGTCGAGGGCGCGGAAGTCGTCGCGCCGGCGCACCCGCGCCAGCGCCGGCGCCAGCCATTCGTCGAGCCGCGCCAGCAGCGCCGCGTCGCCGAGATCGGGCCAGGTGCTGCCGTCACCGCGTTCCGGCTCCAGCCGGCGCAGCAGCGCGACCCGCCCGCGCAGCTGCTCGACGCCGTCGTTCCAGTCGAGCAGGCCGAGTCCTTCGCGGCGGACGAAATCGAGCAGCACCTGCGTGCGCTGTACCGTGGGCACCCGGGCCAGCGGGCGGGTCGCCAGCACCAAGGCGCCGAGCCGGCGCTGGCGCTCGGCGCGGAAGCGGTCGCCGGCGGCGTCCCAGTCGACCGCGTCGCGCTCGTCGACCAGCGCGGCGAGGCCGTCGTCGAACAGCGCCGGGTCGAGCTCGGCGGCGAGGTGGATGCGGTCGGTCGCCTCGTCGCTGCGGCCGCCGACC
>DATCZX010000067.1:0-5265 GCA_036525695.1 Gammaproteobacteria bacterium
GCCGGTGCGAGAACATCAGCGCGTAGCCGAGGTGGTTGCCCAGCGAGACGTTGTCGCGGATCTCGCTGTCGTTGGTGTACATGTAGTGGACCGCGAAGCGCAGCTGCTGCATGCGGTTGCCGACGAAGCGGTTGGCGCGGCTGGTGGTGACGAAGATGCCGTCGCGGCCGTGGCGGATCTCGTTGCCCACGACCACGCTGCCCGGCGCGTCCCACAGCTGCACGCCGTTGCCGCGCTCGCTCATCGGCAGGTCGGCGCGGCCGGTGATCCGGTTGCCGCGCACCAGCGCGTCGCGCGTGCCCTTCAGGTTGATGCCGATCAGGTTGCCGTCGAGCGTGTTGCCCTCGACCAGCGCGCCGGTGGCGGCAGCGGTCAGGTAGACGGCGCCGTCCTCGCACGCCAGGCAGCTGCCCGAGCCGACCAGGGTGACCCCGGCGAGCCGCGTGCCGGGCGCGGCCAGCGTGACCACCCGGCCCCGGCCCTCGCCGTCGAGCAGCGTGCCGGGTTCGCCGACCAGCGCCAGCGGCCTGTCGACGACGAAGTTGCCGGCGAAGCGCCCGCGGCCGAGGCGGAGGGTGTCCCCCGCCGCGGCCGCGGCGATCGCCTGCTGCAACGTGCCCGCACCGGCCGCCACGCGCCGCTCGGCCGCCCCCGTCGCCGTGACGACGAGCAGGCAGCCGGCGGCCAGCAGCACGGCCGGGAGTCTCCCGGCCGCGACCGCCGCGGACTGGCGCCGTGCGGGCACCCCGCTCAGGCCTTCTCGACCAGCATCCGCCCGCGCATCTCCATGTGCAGCGCGTGGCAGAACCACTGGCAGTAGAACCAGTGCACGCCGGCGCGGTCCGCGGTGAAGGTCACCGAGCTGGTCTGCTGCGGCCCGACCTCCATGCACACGCCGTAGTTGGCCAGCGTGAAGCCGTGGGTCAGGTCGTCGACCTTGTCCGCGTTGGTGATCACCACGGTGACCTCGTCGCCCTGCTTGACCTTGAACTGGGTCAGGCCGAAGTTCGGCGCCGACGAGAACATGTAGACGCGCACCTGGTTGCCGTCGCGGATCACCTTGGCGTCGGTCTCGAGGTTGATCCCGTCCTTCTTGGCCATCGCCACGGTGTCGGCGAAGGTCGGGTCGTTGCGCTCGTAGACCGACCTCGGGTTGACGATGTCGGCACGGACGATGATGCAGTCGTGCGGCTCGGCGAAGGTCGGGCTGTCGTGGACGAGCTTGAGTTTCTCGCCGCTGATGTCGATCAGCTGCTCGTTCTCCGGCTTCAGCGGGCCCACGTTGAGGTAGCGGTCCTTGGAGAACTTGTTCAGCGACACCAGCCACTTGCCGTCGGCCTCCTTGGTCTCGCCCATCGACGTGTGGTTGTGCCCCGGCTGGTAGTGCACGTCGAGCTTGTCGATGATGTAGTCGACCTTCTCGCCGTTGTACGCGCGGATCGCCTTGTCGATGTTCCACTTCACCGCCTGGCTGTCGAGGAACAGCGTGGTGTAGGCGTTGCCGCGGCCGTCGAACGCGGTGTGCAGCGGCCCGAGGCCGAGCTCCGGCTCGGCGGCGACCACGTCGCGCTCCTTGAGCTTGCCGGCGAACAGGTCGGGGAAGCGGCGCACGTCGAGGATCGTCACCGTCGGCGACAGCTTGCCGTTGACCACGATGTAGTTGCCGTCCGGCGACGAGTTGACGCCGTGCGGGCTGTTCGGCACCGGTACGTAGCGGGTGTAGGGCGACTTGGCCGCCTTGCGCCCGTCGAGCACCGGGACGCCGTTGAGCGTCTGCGCCTTGCCGGCCTTGACCCCGGCCTCGATCGCCTTGATGTCGAAGATCACCGCCCAGTCCTGCTCGCTCGACATCATCTGCGGCAGCGTCATGCCCATCTCGCTGTTGTAGCAGCTGGAGACCGCGTACAGCCCCTGGTAGTCGGCGTCGACGTTGTCCAGGTTGCCGTCGACGATCACCTGCCAGGCGACCTTCATCGTGTCGCCGTCGACCGCGGTGAAGATGGTGACGTACTTGCTGACGTCCTCGAGGTCGCGGCCGTCGTTGACCAGCGGGGCCTCGTGCTCGCCGTTGCAGAAGACGTAGCCGGTCCTCGGGTACTTCTGCGGGCGCAGGCCGTGGATGTCGTGGGCGTTCGGGATCTCGATGATCTTGTCGACCTTCATGATGTCGCAGCGGATGCGCGCGACCCGGGTGTTGGCCTTGTCGTTGATCCAGACGTAGCGGCCGTCGTAGGTGCCGTCGGTGAACGACATGTGCGGGTGGTGGGCGTCGCCGTTGAGGTAGACGCCGCCGCGCGACTCGAGGAATTTCCTCGTCTCCGGCAGCAGCCCCTCGGTGAGGATCTTGCGGCTCTCGTTGGTCTGGCCCCAGCCGGTGGCGCTGTCGCGGTTGAACACCGGGATGCGCATCAGCTCGCGCATCGACGGCACGCCGATGATGCGCACCTCGCCGGCCTGGCCGCTGCTCCAGAAGCCGTAGTAGTCGTCGAGCTGGCCCGGCTCGACCTTGCCCTTGTCGTCCTCGCTGGCCTTCGCCTCGCGCGTGGCCAGCACCCCCGCGGCACCGAGACCGGTCAACCCGACCCCGGCGATGGCCGCGGCCCCGGCCGAGCCCTTCAGCAGCTCGCGCCGCGTGATCGTCGTCTTGCCGTCGTCCTGCTTGTCCATGTCACCTTCTCCTTCGTTGTCGACCGGCCGAAATGGCCTGCGGTCCCCAGCCTCCCCGGCGGCTGCCGGGGCTTCATTGCTCCGTGCCGTCAGCGCGGCCCGCTCTCCGCCGCCCGCTGCGCGGGTGCCGGCGCCGCGACCGCGGTCTCGGCGACGCGCTGCAGCAGCGTCTCCCGGCGCTCGCGCCGTTCGCGCCGCTTGACCATCACCGGGCACTGCTGCTCGTCGTGGTAGAGCACCTGGCAGTGCATGCAGTAGAGGCACTCGTTCGGGTTGATCTGCCCCTCGGGGTGGATCGACTGCACCATGCAGCCGTGCGCGCAGAGCTGGCAGCGCGCGCCGCAGTCGTGGTAGCGCTTGAGCCACTCGAACATGCGCAGCCGCCCCGGGATCGCCAGCGCCGCGCCGAGCGGGCACAGGTAACGGCAGTAGGCGCGCTCGACGAACAGCCCGACCGCCAGCGTCGCCACGGCGAACAGCACGTAGGGCCACTCGCGCGCGAACTTGAGGATGATCGCGGTCTTGAACGGCTCGACCTCGGCCAGGTGCTCGGCCAGCGCCAGCGAGTGCAGTGACACGCCGAACAGCACCAGGAAGACGATGTACTTCAGCGTCCACAGCCGCTCGTGCAGGCCCCACGGCACGCTCCACTGCGGGACGCGCAGCCATTTCGCCAGCCGGTTCAGCAGCTCCTGCAGCGCGCCGAACGGGCAGAGCCAGCCGCAGAACACCCCGCGTCCCCAGAACAGCAGCGAGGCGGCGACGCCGCCCCAGAGGATGAAGATCAGCGGCTCCATCAGGAAGTAGTCCCAGGCGAAGCCGGTGACCAGCGCGTTGAACACCGTCATCACGTTGACCACCGACAGCTGCGCGTTGGCGTAGAGGCCGAGCCAGAGCAGCGTGAACAGCAGGAAGGCGATGCGCACGCGGTCGGTCAGCCGCGGGTGGCGGGTCAGCGCCTCCTGGAAGAAGAACAGCGCGGTGAGCACGCCGAGCGCGGTCACCAGCACCGCGACCACGCCCAGCTTGGACCACCAGATGCGCTGCCACAGCGGGCCGTCGCCGCCGTCCGCCGCGGTCGGCGCCGTCTCGACGTAGGCGACGTAGCTCTCCGGCAGCCGGTAGCGCAGCTCGAAGGTCTGGAACGCCTTGCTGGTCGGCCCGGTGTCGCGCCCGACCAGCAGCTCGAGGCGCCACGGCTGCGCCGGGTCGAAGGCGATCTCGGTCGGGATGCGGAACAGGTCGACGTCGTCGAACTCCGGTGCGCCGGCGGCGGCGATGCGGCGCAGCCGCTTGTGGTGGTAGTCGTGGAAGCGCACCACCTGGTCGCCCTGGGTCAGCTGGATGCGGTCGAAGATGCCGCCGCGCACGTAGCCCGAGCCCTTGAACGAGTAGCGCCCGCGCCCGGCGATCACCACCGCGTGCTGGCCTGGCCCCAGGGTCTTCTGCAGGTTGGCGAACTCGTGCTTGCCGAGCGCGTTGCGGCCGATCCCGGGGAGCGAGGCGAGGCCGGCGTAGAGGTCGATGAACAGTTCCCCCGGCTCGCCCGTTTCGGGCCGCGCCGCGGCGATCACGTCGCCGGAGCTGGCGAACGCGCGGTTGACGTCGTCGAGCGTCAGCTGCAGCCGGCGCAGCGCGCCGCTGGCGGTGAGCCCGGCCCAGTCGGTATCGGCATCCGGCAGCGGCTCGGCCAGTACCGGCCGCGGCCCGACGGTGGCGGCCTCGGGGGCGAGCCCGCCGAGGCGGAAGTGGCGCGCGACCCTGGTCGCCGCGCGCAGGATGGTGTCGTCGATCACCATCACGGTCACCGTCGCGCCGCTGATGATGTCGACCTGGCGGCGCGTCGCCTCGTCGCGCCTGGCGTGGGCGACGATGTCGAGGCCGACGTAGCCGTCGATCACCCTGGTGATGCGCGCCTCGGGGATGCCGATCAGCACGATCGGCTCGCTGTGCTCGACCAGCCGCGCCTGCTGCACCACCCCGTTGCTATCGAGCGCGACCAGCACGTGGATCGGCTTGCCGGAGTAGCCGATGGTGCTGATGAAGTCGGAGGTCAGGAACAGGTAGCCGAGCAGCCGGTCGCCGGCGAAGGCGCGCGCGACCGGGATCTCGGCCTGCATGGCCTCGAGGTGATCGGCGCCGGGGTAGAGCTCCGCGGCGCCGCGACCTTCGAGGAAACGGGGCAGCTCGGCCGCCGCAGCGATGCCGCTGAGGCCGGCCAGCAACAGCCATGGCAGCAGCCACAGCAGCCCGCCCGACCGACGGCGCGGTCCCACGCGGACAACCTGGTGTGGTGCGCTAGGCATTCCTGTCCTGTGCTGCCCCTTCCTGGCGCAGGGCTCCGCGAAGGGGAGCACCTCTCAAGTTAGCAAGAATCCATCGATCTTGCCCCTGATCATCGGCCCAAGGGTCGCAGCTGCGGCGGGCGAATCCTTGATCGCGGACAAGAGCAGGCTGACGGCGATGCGGTTCGCAGGCTCACCGCATCCTACGGGTGAGGCGCCGAGCGCCGCATTTCCTCCTGACGGCCCCTTTTTCTTTGGCCGATTACGCCAAACCGGCGGACATAGGTCGCAGCCATTCCATCCCCTGTGCTTT
>DATCZX010000068.1:0-2118 GCA_036525695.1 Gammaproteobacteria bacterium
CGCCCATCCACAGCACCAGGCCGACCGAGCCGAGGACGAAGAAGCTGATCATCACGATCGACAGCCCGCCGAGCTGGCGCAGCTCCGCGGCGGAGTAGAGCACGCCGAGCAGGATGACGCCGGTCTTCAGCCCGAGGCGCGACAGGCGCACGCCGTTCTCGGCCCATACCGGGACCCTGAACACGTTGACCACGATGATGCCGGCGACGATGCCGAGCACGACGTAGTTCAGGCCGAGCACCTGGTGCAGGTACTTGTCGCCCATCACCGGGCCCAGCGCCTTCGACAGCACCGCGACGAACGGCGCCAGGTACCAGCGCACCAGCATCGCGATCAGGAAGATGAACACCGCGCCGGCGACGGCCGAGAGGTAGTAGTCGAGGTTGCCCTCGACGTGCTTGCCGACCAGGTGCCAGATGCCGACGACGAGGGCGATGCCGCCGAAGGTGTAGGAGAGGGTGCTGATCTCCCAGACCATCTTCTTGATGTTCAGGTACTCGACCAGTCCGGCCTGGACGCCGGTGCCGACGGTCGCTCCGATGACCAGCAGGATGACCCCCATGATCAGCAGGGCCGGGTGTTTGTGGGTGTAGACCATCGCTGGTTGTCTCCTCTTCTGGTGGCGGGCGGGTCGGGTCGGCTGCTTCGGCCGAGCCGTGGTTGTACTGAGGGCGTTCAGTACCCAAACGTCGGCGAGGCGTGGTTTATTCCCTGCCCCGGCAATCGGCCTGCACGGCATCCCGGCCCGGACTGGCGCACGGCAGGGCCCGGCGACGGGCCGGTTCGGGGTGACTGAGAGGGGAGTGCGAGGCGAACCGCGGCGCGCGCGCGCTCAGGCGAGGCACGGGTCGGCGCCGCTGCGCGCCTGCTCGAGGGCCAGCACGCCGGCGGGATCCAGCGGCAGCCGGGCCCGCGTCAGGCGCTGCACCACGCGGGCGATCCCGGCCAGCCGGCCCGGGTCCATCTTCGGTGCGAGCAGGTAGAACGAGGCGCCCCCGGCCGCCCACTGCCAGGCCGTGTGGCTGCCGCCGTCGACGGCGGCCAGCGGCTCGTCACGGTGCCCCGGCTGCTTGAACACCACCAGGCTGACCGCGCAGCCGTTCGGCCCCTGGTAGCCGACGTGCAGTCCACGCCCGCCGCGCACGCTGACCTGGCGCACCCCGTCGAAGGTCAGCTGCACCTGGGCCAGGTCGGGGACGTAGGCCAGCTGCAGGGCATCGAGGCCGACGCGCTGCAGCGGCGAGGTGCCGTAGCTGCCGCGCGCGGCGGACCACTGCTGGTGCAGTTGCAGCGCCAGTGCCCGGCCGGGCGCGGGGTGGTGCAGCTCGTTGACCCAGGCGGCACTCAGCGCCAGCCCGAGCACCAGCGTCGCCGCCACCGCGGCGAGGCGCAGCCGGGAGCGGCGCCGGCCCAGCGCGCGCGCGAACCCGCCCGGGCAGGCCGGCAGGGCGTCGCCGACCGCTGCCTTCAGCGCGCTCAGCGCGGCCACCTGGCGCGCGACCTCGGGGGTGCGGGCCACCTGCTCGGCCACCTCGGCCGCCTGGTCCGGTGGCAGCTCGCCGTCGACGTAGGCGTTCAGTCGATCCCAACGCATCCCTGCCTCTCCTGTTAGCTGCGGCCCACCAGCCTGAGTCGCAACGGCCTCACCGCGGGCTCCTCGAGGGCCTGCAGCAGCCGTCGCCGGGCGCGGCTGACCCGGCTCATCACCGTCCCGATCGGGACCTCCAGCAGCTCGGCCGTGTCCTGGTAGCTGAACCCGGCCATGTCGACCAGCACCAGCACCTCGCGGTGCTCGGCGCCCAGCCGGGCCAGCCCCTCGCGCACCGCGAGGCGGTTGAACAGCCGCTTCTCGACAGTAGAAACGTCGGGTAGCCAGGTTTCATTCCCCGGCGTGTCCTTGGCCTTCTCCAGGCTGTCCCAGGAGAGCGGCTGCCGGCGGCGGCGCCGGCACTCGTCGAACCAGCTGTTGCGCAGGATCCGGAACAGCCACGAGCGGTAGGCGCGTTCGTCGCCGGGGATGTTGCGGGCGGCCAGCGCCTTCAGCGCGCACACCTGCACCAGCTCGCGCGCGTCGTCGCTGCCGCCGGCCAGGTGCACGGCGTAGCCGTACAGCCGGTC
>DATCZX010000069.1:0-5688 GCA_036525695.1 Gammaproteobacteria bacterium
GATGACCGAGCTCGACTCGATGATCAACCGGCATATCAAGAAGCGCGCCGTGGGCAGTTTCACGCTGCCCGGGCTGCTCAAGATCACCACCGTCAAGAAGCCGGCACGCAAGGCGCGCAAGGGCGTGCCGAACCCGTTCAAGCCCGGCGAGACGATGGACGTCGCGGCCAAGCCGGCGCAGACCGTGGTCAAGATCCGGCCGCTGAAGCGGCTGAAGGACATGGCCTCCAGCTGATTGCCGGGCGGCCCGTGGGCCGCCCGACGCTTTGACCGGGGGCGGTGCAGCCGTGTACGGCCACCGCCCCCGCGCTTACTAGTCCCCGCCGGCCACTTCCAGCCGCAGCCTTACGAAGTCCTGGTGGCGCAGGTGCAGCAGGTCGGCGACCCGCCGCAAAAGGTGCACCTCGTGCTTGTCGATGCGCCCGTCGGCATGCGCGACGCGCCACATCATCTCCAGCACCCCGAGCTTGTCCGCCTCGTCCATCTCGCGGTTCAGCAGGTGGGTGAACTCGAACAGCGACACCGCCTCGTCGACCCGCTCGCCGGCGCTGGCCAGCAGCAGCGCGCACTCCTCGGCAGCGAGATCGAAACGCTCGGCGACCAGCTGCTCGACCAGGACCAACTCGTCGGCGTCCGCGGCGAAGTCCGCGCGTGCGGTCTCCAGCAGCAGCGCCGCGGTGACCAGCTGCAGTGCGTGCTCGCGTGGATGCCCGGCCGCCCCCGGGCTGGGGGCGAGGTGCCGTTCGAGCAGCTGGCGCAGGCGTTCGAGCATCGGGCGGGATGCCTGTCTCAGTCGAGTGGCAGGGCCTCCGCGGAGGTCCAGGTGCGCTGGCCGGCGACGTTCAGGAAGGGGGCCGGACCGGTGTCCGCGAGCAGTTCGCGGTGGGCCGCGGCGAGTGCCGCGAGGTCGGTGCCGCTGTCGCCGAAACAGGCGCGCTCCTCGTCGAGCACCGCGCGCTCCAGCCGCTCGACCGCCTCGGACGGCTTGGCGCCGGCGAAGAAGCTGCGCAGCAGCGGATCGTTCGACTCGGCCAGCTGCTTGGCGCGGCGCCGCACCAGCAGCTTGATGCCCTGGCTCGAGGCCGACTGGAAGGCGCCGGCGCGCAGGCAGCGCCGGCGGCTGCGGCCGGGCTGCAGCGCCCACGCCTCGATCGCGTGCTTCGAGTGGCCCATCGCGCCGTAGGTGATCTTCTGGTGCGCGAGGTTGTAGAAGGTCGAGTAGGCGACCAGCGTGCCGATCTCGAAGCGCTCCTCGAGGCGCGGCAACGGGTCGAACGAGAGCCGGTTGGCGGCGGCGACCTGCTCGGCGGTCGCCTCGGCGACCGGGAAGCCGACGTCGCCGAGCGCGGTGGCGAAGAAGCACCAGTCGAAGCGCGTGCCGAAGCGGGTCGCGATCGCGTCGAACGTCGCCGGGTCGCCGATGTCGGCGAACAGCAGCGCGTCGACGCCGTCGATCTCCTGCAGGTTGTCCTCGCGCCCGTACCAGACGCCGCAGACCCTGGCGTCGGCACCGTGCAGTGCGCGGATCGCCTGGATCGCCGCGGTGCCCATGACGCCGGTAGCGCCGATCACCAGGAATTGCTGCATGGGGGGCTGCTCGCCGTTGCGGAACGAGCCGCGATTCTGCCACAAAAGGGCCCCGGGCTTTCAGTCGCCGCTGGCAGGTGCGGCGTAGATCTCGACCTCGGGGTTGAACGCCAGCCAGGCGAAGGCGAAATGCACGCCGCCGGCGAGCGGGCGCAGGCGCCGCCCCTGCAGCGGCCCGCGCAGCGCCTGGCCGAGCAGGTTCCACTCGCTGCCGGTGGCGCGGTCGACGATCGCGCCGGCGCGCAACTCGAACTCCAGCGGCTCTCCGTCGAGCCGCCGGTCGAAGGCGCTGGCCGAGTGGATCGCGCGCGACTCGGCGATCGCCTCGCGGTCGAGCACCGAGAGGGTGCCGTGGCGCGCCATCACGACCAGCGGGGTGCCGGCGAGCTCGTCGTGGATCAACGGCCGGTCGCGGAACAGGCCGAACGGGTAGAGCCGCTCGCCGCCGCCGACGGCGACGTTGAGCACCCGTTCCATCGCCGGCAGCCGCGGGTCGGTCGGGTCGTCGAACAGGAACGGGTGGTTGCCGATGCGGTCGTAGCCGCGGTAGGGATTGCGCCCATACGGGCGCCGGTGGCCGGTGTCGCGCGACAGCACCGCGCCGTCGGGGTGGCCGGCGCGGAACTCCGCAAAGGCGACGATCTGCGCCGGGAGCTGGTTCAGCGTGGCGCCGTTCAGCGCGCCGACGATCGCGCGCCCGGTGAACTGCTGCCACCAGCTCGCGGTCTGGCGGTCGTACATGACCAGGTCGCTCATGCGCAGCAGGCCGGTGGTGCCGAATTCCAGCACGCGGCCGTCGAGGCGCCGGTCGAAGACGATCGCGGCGTTGCACAGCGGGCAGAAGGTGACCGCCAGCGGCAGCCCGTCGAACTCGTCGTTGACGATCTCGTGGAAGATCAGGATCTGCAGCGGGTAGGCGCGCGCCTGCACGCCGCGGGTCACCACGATGACCGGTTCCCGGGGATCGAGCCAGGAGCCGGCGCGCTCGGCGCTGTCGAAGCGCGGCCGGTCGATCGAGGGAATGCCGTCCCGCGGCGGTCCGCCCGGGCGGATCTCGTCGAATTCGACGCTGCGCCGGCTGAAATCGGTCTCGGGCCACAGCGCGAGCAGCCGCTCCGGCGGCGCCGCTGCGGCTGCCGGGGAGGTCGGGCCGAGCAGCCAGCTGCAGAGCGCGCCGAGCAGCAACTGGCGGAGCGCGTGCCGCGCCGGCCGTCGGGTGCGCTGCGCGCGCGGGGTGATCGGTTGCGTCATCCTGGCCTCGAATCCGCCGGGCTGGCGCGGGTCGGCCGGTCGCAGCGGCGCTGGCCGTGCCCGGCGTGACCCTGCCGGTCCACGTCAATCCAGCAGACCGGCCCGGGGCGGTTAAGCTTACCGGCCTGGCGGGATGGGTTGCGCGCCCCGCTCCCGCGCACTATCCTGCCATCGTGATCTAGTAAAGACAGCAGCTTAGGCCAAGGACATGGCAAAAATTCTAGGATCAGGCGGCCGTTCCCGGGAGGTGCCGGTGGAGCGTGCGGTGGAACTCTTCGACGAGATCGCCGGCCTGCTGGCCAACTGCTGCAGTCGCCGTGAGCTGCTTCCGGTCAAGCGTGCGCTGGTCGACGTGGCGGCGCTGTACCGCGGAGAGTGGCCCGGTTACGGCCGTTGCCACACCCCCTACCACGACCTGCAGCACGCGCTCGACGTCACCCTGACGCTGGCGCGGCTGCTGCACGGGTACCACGCGGCAGCGCCGAGGCGTCGCGCCTTGCCCGGCGCGCTGGTGGCCCTGGGCCTGATCTGCGCGCTGTTCCACGATGCCGGCTACCTGCGCAAGCGCGCCGACCGGCGCCGACCGCACGGCGCGGCCTACACCGTGGTGCACGTGCGCCGCAGCGGCCGATTCCTCACCGAGTACCTGCAGCAGCGCGGCCAGCCGCAGCGTGCGGCGCTGGCGCGGCGGATCGTCGCCTACACCGCCCACGGGCCGGTGCGCCGGTGCGAGGGCGACGAACCGGACGCGGTGCTCGGCTGCATGCTGGCCAGCGCCGACCTGCTGGCCCAGGTGGCGGATCGCTGGTACCTGGAGAAGTGCCTGTACCGCTTGCACCCGGAGTTCGTCATCGCCGGGATGCTGCCCGCGACGGGCGGCGGGCACGGCTCGGCGCGCGCGATGCTGGAGGCGACCCCCGCGTTCATGCGCCAGACCCGCCGCGCGCTGGATGAGCGCCTCGGCGGTGTGCACGCCTACCTGCAGCAGCACGACGGCGGCCGCAATCCCTACCTCGACGGCTACCGTGCCAACCTGCGCCGGCTCGAGGAGCTGCTGGCCAGCAACACCCTCGACCGGCTGCAGCCACCGCCGAGCTGGCCGCTCGGCTAGCGCGCGGTCAGAACAGCCGCCGTTTCAGCCCGGCCTGGTGCAGGATCGCGGTGGCGATCTCCTCGATCGACGAGAACGAGGTGTTCAGGCAGGTGATCCCCTCGCGCCGGAACAGCGACTCCGCGCGGCTGACCTCGTAGCGGCACTGCGCCAGCGACGCGTAGCGGCTGTCCGGGCGCCGCTCCTGGCGGATCTCGCGCAGCCGGCGCGGGTCGATGCTGAGCCCGTAGAGGCGTTCGCGGTAGGGCGCCAGTTCCGGCGGCAAGTCCAGGTGGCCGAGGTCCTCCTCGGTCAGCGGGTAGTTCGCCGCGCGGATGCCGAAGCTCATCGCCATGTACAGGCAGGTCGGGGTCTTGCCGGAGCGCGAGATCCCGACCAGGATCATGTCGGCGTGCTCGTAGCCCTGGCTGTTCAGCCCGTCGTCGTGGTTCAGCGAGTAGTTGATCGCCTCCATCCGGGTCATGTAGCTGCGCAGGTCGGCGAGACCGTGCGAGCGGCCGACCATGTGCGACGAACTGCGCTGCAGGACCTTCTCCAGCGGGCCGATGAAGGTGGCGAAGAAGTCGAAGAACAGCGCGTCGACGGTGTTCAGCACCGCGCGCACCTCGGGGTCGACCAGGGTGCTGAAGACGATCGGCCGGTGACCGTCGTGGATGCCGGCGGCGTGGATCCGTTCCGCCGCCGCGCGGGCCTTGTCGACGGTGTCGATGAACGGCAGCGACACCTGCTCGAAGTCGATGCTGTCGAACTGCGTCAGCAGGCTGTGCCCGAGCGTCTCGGCGGTGATGCCGGTGCGGTCGGAGACGATGAACACCGTCCTCCGCGCGTTGTCGATGGTCACGCCGCTGCTCACAGGCGGCGCTCGATGCGCGCCTGCTGGAACAGCTGGCTGGCGATCTCCTCGATCGACATCGTCGAGGCGTCGAGGCAGGCGATCGCCTCGCTGGCGAAGAGCGCCTGCACCCGCTCGATCTCGTACTGGCAGCGCGCCAGCGTGGCGTACTCGGTGTCCGGGCGCCGCTCGCTGCGAATCTGGTGCAGGCGCAGCGGGTCGATGGTCAGGCCGACCAGCTTGTCGCGGAACGGTTCGAGCACGGCGGGCAGGCGCGCGGCGGCGAGGTCCTCCTCGCCGAGCGGGCAGTTGGCCGCGCGCACGCCGTACTGCAGCGCCAGGTAGAGGCAGGTCGGGGTCTTGCCGGAGCGCGACACGCCGACCAGGATCAGGTCGGCGTGGTCGCAGTGCTCGGCGCGGATCTGGTCGTCGTTGGCCAGCGTGAAGTTGATCGCCTCGATGCGCGCCATGTAGCTGGCGTAGTCGACCATGCCGTGCGAGCGGCCGACGGTGTGCGTCGACTCGATGCCGAACTCGTGCTCCAGCGGCTCGATGAAGGTGTGGAAGAAGTCGAAGAAGACGCAGTCGGCGCCGGCCAGCAGCTGCCGCACCGCCGGCTCCACCAGCGTGCTGAACACCACCGGCTGCTGCCCGCTCTCTGCGGCGACGCGGTCGATCTGCTCGCGCGTCGCCTGCGCCTTGGTGACGGTGTCGATGAACGGCACGGTGATCTGCTGGTACTGCGAATCCTCGAACTGGGTCATCAGGCTGTGACCGAGGGTCTCGGCGGTGATCCCGGTGCTGCACGACAGGAAGAAAATGGTGCGCGCTGTCGCCGCGTCGGCGCCGTCGGGCTCGGCCATCTCGGCTACTCCTGTGCGCCGCCGGGCGCGTGGTGCAGGGCCAG
>DATCZX010000070.1:0-2829 GCA_036525695.1 Gammaproteobacteria bacterium
GCCGCCGCCGCAGCCGGCCAGCAGCGCCACGCCGAGCGCCAGCGCGGCGCAGCGGTCAGCCGCGCGCATCGGCGCGGGCGCCCGCGGCGCGGCGGGCGCGGATCGCCTGGCTGAGCTGGTGCACCGCCATCGCGTAGAGCGGGCTGTGGTTGTAGCGGGTGATCACGTAGAAGTTGTGCAGCGCCGCCCAGTGCTCGCTGCTGTCGGCCAGCTCGAGTTCCAGCAGCGCCGCCAGCTGCTCGCCGTCCAGCGCGCCGTCGACCGCGACGCCGTAGTCGGCGAAGCGCGCGAGGTGGCGCTGCGGCTTGTAGCCGAGGGCCACCAGCTCGCGGTAGCCATCGCCGCTGACCGTCGCCGGGGCGACCACCGGGCCGCCGGCGCGCCAGCCGTGGCGGGCGAAGTAGTTGGCCACGCTGCCGATGGCGTCGGCGTGGTTGGCGAACAGGTCGCGGTGGCCGTCGCCGTCGAAGTCGATCGCGTAGGCGCGGTAGCTGCTCGGGATGAACTGGCCGTAGCCCATCGCGCCGGCGTAGGAGCCGAGCGGCTCGAGCGGGTCGAGCCCCTCCTCGCGGCTGAGCAGCAGGAACGCCTCGAGCTCGCCGCGGAAGAAGTCGCCGCGCTTCGGGTAGTCGAAGGCCAGCGTGGTCAGCGCGTCGATCACCCGGTGCTTGCCGGTGTAGCCGCCGAAGCGGGTCTCGACGCCGATGATCGCGACCACCACCTCGGGCGGGACGCCGAAGCGCTCGCCGGCGGCCGCCAGCCGCTCGGCGTGCTCGTCCCAGTAGCGCACGCCGCCGGCGATGCGCGACTCGGTCAGGAAGATCTTGCGGTACTCGTGCCACGGCTTCGCCTCGGCCGGGCGGGTGATCGCGGCGATGATGTCGGGGCGGGTCTCGACCTGGCCGAACAGTGTCGCCAGGCGCACCCCGTCGAAGCCGTGCCGGGCGATCATCTCGTCGATGAAGGCGCGCAGCTCGGGCCGGGAGAGCAGGCCCTCGGCGGCCGCCGGGGTGGCGGCGACGAGGCCGAGCAGCGCCAGGCCCAGGGCCAGCCGGCGCAGGCCTCCCCGGGGCGGCGGCGTGCGACGGGTGCGGGAGGTTTCCATTCAGGTGGGCAGCAGGCGGCGGTGCGTGTGGATCGACATGAGGATACCGAAACCGGCCAGCAGGGTCACCATCGAGGTGCCGCCGTAGCTGATCAGCGGCAGCGGCACGCCGACCACCGGCAGCAGCCCGCTGACCATGCCGGTGTTGACGAACACGTAGACGAAGAAGGTCAGCGTCAGGCTGCCGGCGAGCAGCCGGGTGAAGCTGTCCTGGGCGCGCGTGGTGATGTACAGCCCGCGGGTGATCAGCAGCAGGTAGAGGACGATCAGCAGCAGCCCGCCGAGCAGGCCGAACTCCTCGCCGAACACCGCGAAGATGAAGTCGGTCGAGCGCTCGGGGAGGAACTCCAGGCGCGACTGCGAGCCGTTCAGCCAGCCCTTGCCGTAGACCCCGCCGGAGCCCAGCGCGATCTTCGACTGGATGATGTGGTAGCCGGCGCCGAGCGGGTCGCGCTCCGGGTCGAGGAAGGTCAGCACGCGGTTGCGCTGGTAGTCGTGCATGCCGAACTTCCACAGCACCCCGGCCAGCGGCAGCGCGGCGAGGCCGCCGAGCAGCATCAGGCGCAGGCTCAGCCCGCCCATGTAGAGCACGAAGAAGCCGGCGGCGGCGATCAGCAGCGCGGTGCCGAGGTCGGGCTGGCGCGCGACCAGCACCGCCGGCAGCGCGATCAGCAGCACGGCCACGGCCAGGCGCCGCGCCGACGGCGGCAGCGGGTGCTCGGCGAGGTACCAGGCGACCATCATCGGCACCGCCAGCTTCATCAGCTCGGAGGGCTGGAAGCGGACCGGGCCGAGGCTGAGCCAGCGCTGCGCCCCCTTGCCGATCACCCCGAGGCCGAGCACCGCGACCAGCAGCAGCAGCCCGCCGGCGAACAGCCACGGCGCCCACTGCCGCAGCAGCGCCGGCGGCACCTGGGCGACGGCCAGCAGCACGGCGAACCCGAGCCCGAGCCGCAGCGCCTGGCGCTGCAGCAGCGCGAGGTCCTGGCCGCCGGCGCTGTAGACCACCGCCAGGCCGAGCCCGGCCAGCGTCAGCAGCGCGAACAGCAGCGGCAGGTCGAGGTGGGCGCGGCGGATGAAGCGCGCGATCAGGCTCGGTGCCGTGCGGTCCTCGACGAACTCGTACTCGTTCACCAGCGGTCCCCGAGCAGGTAGCGGTCCATCACCGCGCGCGCCACCGGCGCCGCCGCGCGGCCGCCGCTGCCGCCGTTCTCGACCACCACCGCGACCGCGATCCGCGGGTCGTCGGCCGGGGCGAAGCCGATGAACAGCGCGTGGTCGCGCAGGTGCTCGGGCACCTCGGCCTCCTCGTACTCCTCCTCCTGGGCGATGCCGAAGATCTGCGCGGTGCCGGTCTTGCCGGCGATCCGGTAGGCGGCGCCCTGGGCGATGCCGCGCGCGGTGCCGCGCGCGCCGTGGATCACGTCGGTCATCGCGCCGACCACCGCTTCCCACTGCTTGCGGTCGACCGGCGGTGCCGCGGGCGGCGCCGCCGGCGCGTCCCCGTCCAGCACCAGCCGCGGCGTGAACGGCTGGCCGCCGCGGGCCAGCTGCGCGGTGGCCACCGCCAGCTGCAGCGGGGTCGCCTGCATGAAGCCCTGGCCGATCCCGGTGATCACCGTCTCGCCCGGGTACCAGGCCTGGTTGCGCGCGGCCCGCTTCCAGGCGCGCGACGGCAGCAGCCCGGGGCTCTCGCCGCCGACGTCGATCCCGGTCGGGCGGCC
>DATCZX010000071.1:0-3589 GCA_036525695.1 Gammaproteobacteria bacterium
GTCGTTGCCCGGGGCGACGGCCTGCGGCAGGGCCAGGTCGTAGGGGCCCCAGAGCAGGTACAGCACCAGGTTCAGCAGCAACAGCAGCGCCAGCAGCCACTTCATCGCGCGCCCGCCCGCGCTCCGCCGCGCCGGCGCGCCGCGTAGGCGGCCAGGCCCTCGAGCACCAGGTCCGGCCGGTGGCTGTAGCCGGCGCGCAGCAGCGGCAGCAGCCGCGGCGCGTCGCCGCCGGTGAGCAGGCCGTGCAGCGGGGCGGCCAGGCGCGCGGCGCTGTCCGCGTAGACCCGGTCGAGCAGCGCGACCAGCTGGTACAGGGCGCCGTCGTGGAGCGCCGCCAGCGTGTTGCGCGCGAACCCGGGCGCCGCCGCCTCGTGCACCTCGGCGCGGGCACTCCAGGCGATCTGGCCGGTGCCGCCGGTCAGGCTGGCGGGCGCCAGGCGCAGGCCCGGGACGATCAGGCCGCCCTGGTGCACGCCGGCGGCATCGAGCAGGTCGACGGTGACCGCGGTGCCGCAGTCGACCACGCAGGCGGGGAGCAGGCCGGCGGCGCGCGCGCCGAGCAGCGCGGCCCAGCGGTCGGCGCCGAGGCGTTGCGGGTCGGGGTAGGCGTTGACCACGCCGCAGGCGCGCCGCGCGGGGAGCAGGAACTCCGCCTCCAGCTGCCAGCGCCGGCGCAGCCAGTCACGCAGCTGGCGCTCGCGCCGCGCACCGGCGACGCTCGACACCACGACCGCGCCGGGCGCCGGCAGCCCCGCCCAGGCGCGGCTCAGGAGCCGCCCGAGCGCCTCCCCCGCGTGCACCGACGGTTCACCGGCCTGCAGCTTGCCGCGGGCCAGCGTGGCCCACTTCAGGCGCGTGTTGCCGAGATCGACCAGCAGCTTCATGGCGCCGGGCGCAGGCTGGCCTCGCCGCCGTGGTAGCGCCGCTCGACACCGTCGTGCAGCAGCAGCAGCGCACCGCTGGCATCGACCCCGCGGCACTCGCCGTGCACCGTGCGCTCGCCCAGTTGCAGCGCCACGCGTGCCCCGGCCAGCGCGTCGAAGCGGCGCCACTCGGCCTGGTACGCGGCGAAGCCGGACGCCGGGTAGGCGTCGAGCAGCGGCAGCAGGCGCTCGAGCACCGCGCCGGCCAGCCGGTTCAGCGGCGGCGCCCGCTCGCCCAGCGCGCTGGCCAGGTCGGTCCACGGCTGGTCGATCGCCACGCCCTGCCCCGGCATGCGCAGGTTCAGGCCGATGCCGACCACCACGCTGCACGGTCCGCCGCTCTCGCCCGCGGTCTCGAGCAGGATGCCACCGAGCTTGCGCCCCCCGCAGAGCAGGTCGTTGGGCCATTTCAGCCGGACCTGCTGCAGGCCGAGCTCCTGCAGCAGCTGCGCCAGCACCACGCCGACGGCGAGGCTGCAGCCGCTCAGCACCTCCGGGCCGTGCGCATAGCGCCAGAGCAGCGACAGGTAGAGGTTGTGGCCGAGTGGCGAGTACCACGAGCGGCCGCGCCGGCCGCGCCCCGCGCGCTGGCTGTCGGCGAGGCAGGCCAGGCCGCTGCCGGCGCCGTTGTAGGCGCGCTGCATCAGGTGGCGGTTGGTCGAATCGATCTCGCGGTGCACCTCGATGCCACGCAGCAGCGCGCGGGCGCGCGGGCCGACGGCGGCCTCGATCCGCGCCGCATCGAGCAGCTCGAGCGGCGCCGCCAGGCGGTAGCCGCGGCCGCGCACGGCGTGCACCTCGACGCCGAGGCCAGCCAGGCGTTGCACCGCCTTCCAGACCGCGGCACGCGATACGCCGAGGCTGGCGGCAAGCGCCGGACCGGCGTGGAAGCGCCCGTCGGCCAGCTGCTCGAGTACCCGCAGGTAGGAGGTCATCGCGCCATTCTAGCAGCGCGCCTGCGCCTCACGCGGCGCGCTTCACAGCCCCGCGCGCGGATGCGAAGATGCCCGCGATGAAGCACCAACTGCCCGTCCTGCTGCTCTGCTGCGCGCTGCTGCCTGCCGCGCCGCTGGCCAGTCCCCTCGGCACCGCGGTCGCCGCGCACGAGGCCGGCGACCATGCGCGTGCCCGCGAACTGCTGCTGCCGCTCGCCGAGCAGGGCAGCATCGAGGCCGCCTACCGGCTGGGCACGCTGTACGCATTCGGCCAGGGCGGTGACGTGGACCACGCGCGCGCCGCGCAGTGGTACGAGCGCGCCGCACGCGCCGACCACCACCAGGCCGCCCTGACCCTCGGCAACATGTACCTGAGCGGTCTCGGCGTGCCGCTCGACCAGGCCGCCGCGCTGGCCTGGTTCGAGCGCGCCGCGGAGATCGCCGAGCGCCGCGCGCTCGAGGTCGAGGAGTGCGACTGAGGCGGCGCCGCGCTGGCCTTCAGCCGGCTCCGTCGAGCCGGGTCACCTCGACCGTGTCGCCGGCCGCGATGCTCGCCAGCAGGCGCGGGTCGCCGTCGATCCGGCCGAGCTGGTTGACCCGCGTCACCAGCCGGCACTCGTCGCCGCGCGAGACCGGCGTCGGCCCGAACGGCAGCGCCAGCGAGGCACCCTCGACCCAGTAGCAGAGCGTCCCGGGCGGCACCACGTCGCAGGCGTCGGCCTCCAGCCGGGCCTCCAGCGGGACGTGGAAGTAGACCTCGTCGCCCCAGCACTGGGCCTTGCCGCGGACCGGCAGGGCGGCCAGCAGGCGCTGCGCGGTGGGGGTGTCGGCAAGCGTCCCGGTGACGCTGCCGCGTGGCCAGCTGAGCAGGATCCGCATGCCAATTCTCGCCGCCGCCTGGGGTGCCGGGCAGTCTAGCAGTGCCGGGGGCGGGGGGTCGAAGAACTGCTAGACTCGCCTCGTTCGCTAGCGCAAGAACCGAGGTGGCCATGGCGCTGAAATCGTTGACGATGCCGCTGCAGCTCGGCGGGCCCGCGCTGGCCGGCTGCCTGCTGCTCGCCGGTGCGGCCTTCGCCGAGACCCCGTGCAGCACGCGCTACGACGAGGCGCGCAAGACCCGCAGCGAGGCGGCGAGCAGCGCGGCGGCGAGCGAGTGCGGCGCGCTGGCCAAGCGCGGCGATCCGCTCGGCCAGCTCAACCTGGGGCTGCTCAAGCTCGACGGGATCGGCATGCCGCAGGACGTCGCCGGCGGGGTCGAACTGGTGCGCGCCGCAGCCGATGCCGGGCTGGCCGCGGCCCAGACCCGCCTCGGCAGGATGCACCTGCGCGGTGACGGCGTGGCCGCCGACCTCGGCACCGCGGCCGAGTGGTTCGAGCGCGCCGCCAACGGCGGCGACCCGCTGGCGCAGTACGAACTGGGCCAGCTGCGCTACACCGGCCTCGGGATCGCCCGCGACAACTACGAGGCCTACCGCTGGTTCAGCGCCGCCGCGGCGAACTTCGCCAGGCTGGGTAACGAGCCGCGCCGCAAGCTGGCCGAGCGCAAGCAGGCGAGTGCCGCCGCGCAGTTGCCCGCCGAGGAGCGCGCGCGCGCCGACCGCTGGGTGGCCGAGCAGCTGGCACGCTGAACAGCCTGGGCGAGGCGTCCGCGGCACGGCCGGGTGCGCCTGCCCGCGCGACGGCCCCTTCAATGTCAACGGCACTTTGCTATGATCGGTAGGTGCATGGCCG
>DATCZX010000072.1:0-2185 GCA_036525695.1 Gammaproteobacteria bacterium
ACGTGGACTGCCTGGATCGCATCTACGTCCAGGCGGCATCGGAAGACGCCCTTCCCACGGCACGCCGGCAGATCACCACCCTGCTGCGCGCCCGCCACACGGCCCGCCCCGACGACTTCTCGATCCAGGACCAGACCGCCGTGATGCGCGCCCAGCAACAGGCCGGCGGCTCGCTGTCGCGAGTGGTGATCGGCCTGAGCGCCCTGGCCCTGGGCCTGGGCGGCGTGGGGCTGCTGGCCGTTTCACTGCTGTCGGTGCGCGAGCGCTACCCGGAGATCGGCCTGCGCCTGGCCGTCGGCGGGCGGCCGCGCGACATCCTGCTGCAGTTCTTCACCGAGGCGGTGCTGATCTCGGTGCTGGGTGCGGCCGCGGGCCTGGCCGTGGGTGTCGTCGGCATCGAGATCGGAAGTGCGCTGACTCGCTGGCCGATGCTGTTCAGCTGGCAGGCCGCGGTGTACCCTGTCTCGATCTCCGTCGCCATCGCGCTGGTGTTCGGAGCGTACCCGGCGCTGCGCGCCGCGCGCCTCGATCCGATCCAGGCGCTGCACAGTCGATGACGAGCAGATGAGCGGCAAGAAGCAATACCGGATGTTGATGATCGACGACGATGCGTCGCTGAACCAGCTGCTGACCGAGTACTTCGAGGGCTTCGGCCACAAGCTGGCCACCGCCACCACCGCCGCCGCCGGCCGCTACCTGCTGCGCCGCGACGACCCCGACCTGCTGATCCTCGACGTGATGCTGCCCGACGCCGACGGCATGGAGCTGTGCAAGGCCATCCGCGCCGACAGCGACATCCCGATCCTGATGCTGACCGCACGAGGTGACGTGCCCGACCGGGTGCTGGGGCTGGAGTTCGGGGCCGACGACTACGTGCCCAAACCCTTCGAGCCCCGCGAGTTGGTGGCGCGCGTGGAAACGCTGATGCGCCGCGCTCGCGAGACGGTGTCGCGCCGTCTGACCGGTGCCGGCGGGCTGGTGCTGGAGACCGAGACGCGACGCGTCGCCCTGGGCGACGACGTGCTCGAGCTGACCACGATGGAGTTCGAGCTGCTGCGCATTTTGATGGACAGCCGCGGCCGCGTGCTGTCGCGCGAGATGCTGCTGCGCAAGCTGCGCGGCATCGACGCCGAGATCTACGACCGCTCGGTCGACATGCTGATCAGCCGCCTGCGCAAGAAGCTGGGCGACGACTCGCGCTCGCCCCGGTTCATCAAGACGATCTGGCGCACCGGCTACCAGTTCGTGGGGGCCAAAGATTCGTAAGCCGCCCAGCGTGTTCTCGCGCTTCCGCCTGGCCGGCGTGCTGGTCATCCTCGGCGTGGCGATGGTCGGCGCGCTGTTCTACGGCCTGATCAACAGCCACTACCTCTCGAACATCCTCGGCCGCACGCTGGGGCCCTACAGCGATGCGCTGTCCCAGCACATGTTCCAGAACCGCGACCCCGAGCTGTGGCGCCAGATGGCGATGCGCCACGCCGTCGGGATCCTGGTCGAGACACCCGGGGAGGAGCCGGTCGGCTTCGACACCGAGGGGCGACCGCTGAACCCCGACACCGCACGCCGCGGCCAGCTGCGCGCGGTGCGGACCGGACCCGACGGCACGCGGATCACCTTCTTCTGGACGCTGGGTTACTTTCGAGAAGGGCACCTTCCGCTGGTCGTCGGGCTGCTGGTGATGGTGGTCGGGGTGGTGGTTGCTGCGTTCTGGTTCCTGCATCTGCAGCTGAAGCCGCTGGCCTGGCTGCAGGACGGGGTCGCTGCGGTGGCGCGCGGCGACTTCCGGGCGCGGGTACCGGTGGTGCGCAACGACGAGATCGGCCACGTCGCCGAGGCCTTCAACGACATGGCCGGCCGCGTCGGGGAAATGATCGACGATCGCGAGCGGCTGCTGGCCGACGTCAGCCACGAGCTGCGCTCGCCGATCGCGCGGATGAAGGTGGCGCTGGAGTTCATGCCCGAGGGCGAGAAGCGCGAAGCGCTGGCCAGAGACCTGCGCGAGATGGAGAACCTGATCGCGGTGCTGCTGGAGCGGGAGGAGCTGCGCTCGCGAACCGGCAGGCTGGAGGGTCGGGACTTCGACCTGGCCGAGCTCGCCGCCACCACCTCGCCGGCCGAGCCCCCGGCGTCGAGCTCGATGCGCCTGGACCGGTCCAGATCCACGCCGACCCCGAGCTGATCAAGC
>DATCZX010000073.1:0-2819 GCA_036525695.1 Gammaproteobacteria bacterium
GCGGACAAAGGCGGCGCCGCTGTCGTAGGGGACGTTGAGCCACTTGTGCGCGTCGGTGGCCCAGGAGTCGGCGAGCTCGACCCCGTCGGTCAGCGCGGCCCGGGTCGGCGCGGCGCGGGCCCACAGGCCGAAGGCGCCGTCGACGTGCAGCCAGGCGCCGTGCGCGCGCGCCAGCGCCGCGATTTCAGCCACCGGGTCGCAGGCGCCGGTGTTGACGTTGCCGGCCTGGGCGATGATCACCGTGGGCCCGGACAGCGGCGGCAGCGCGTCGGCGCGCATGCGCCCCTGGCCGTCGGTCGGCACCCGCACCACGCGTTCACGGCCGAAGCCGAGCAGGCCGAGCGACTTGTAGACCGTCGGGTGGCCCTCCTCGCCGAGCACCACGGTGACCGGCGGCGCGCCGAACAGCCCGTCGGCCTCGACGTCCCAGCCGGCGTCGGCGAGCAGCCGGTGGCGCGCGGCCGCCAGCGCGGTGAAGTTGGCCATGGTCGCGCCGGTGACGAAGGCCCCGGCGCAGCCGGCCGGCAGCCGCAGCACCTCGAGCAGCCAGCGCAGCGCGGTCGCCTCGATCCGCGCGGTCGCCGGGGTCACCCGGTACAGCGAGCTGCACTGGTCCCAGGCCGCGGCGAGCCAGTTGGCCGCCAGCGCGGCCGGTAGCACGCCGCCGGTGACGAAGCCGAAGAAGCGCGGGCCGGCCATCGCCATGGTCGCCGGCGAGCCGATCTCGTCGAGCAGGCGCAGCGTCTCGCGCGGGTCCTGCACCGTCTCCGGCAGTGCCAGGTCGAGCCCGTCGAGGCGCGCCAGGGCCGCCGGCTCCGGGGCCACGGGCCGGGTCCCCAGGGCGTCCAGGTAGGCGCCGGCACGCCGCGCCGCGTCGTCCAGCAGTGCATCCATCCCGGTCTCCTGCATGGCGGTCGCTGCAGTATAGCCAGCGCCACTTCGCTGGCGCGGGCGGGGCTGGTGTAGAGTGGCGTCTGTTCCCGATGGCCGCACCGATGCTGCTGGACCGTAACCAGAACCCGAAACGTGCACCCCAGGCGGTCACGGTCGGCACGTTGCCGCTGCACTGCACCCTGCACGCCGCCGCGCCGGCCGACCCGCTGGTGCTGTTCCTGCCCGGCATCGCCACCCACGGCGGTCTCTACCACGAGTTCCTCGGCGCGCTCGCCGCCGAGGGCTTCAACGTGGTCGCGCTGGACCCCCGCGGCCACGGCCGCTCGGGTGGCGACCGCGGGCTCTACACCGTCGTCGAGACGGTGGCCGACGTCGCCGCGGTGCGCGCGCACTTCGCCGAGCGGCTGCACGGCCCGCTGTGCCTGATGGGGTACTCGATCGGTTCGCCGCTGGCGCTCGCCGCCGCCGAGGAGCTGCCCGGCGTCGCCGCGCTGCTGTGCCACACGCTAATGCTGGGCGCCCACCCGCCGGACCTGTTCCACGCGGTCGGCTGGCAGACCCTGGGCTGGACCAACCTGCTGCTGCCGGGCTGGAAGGTCGACCTGGCCCACCTGCTCGACGTCGACTCGCTGCTATGCGAGGCGCGCCACGGGCGCTGGCTGCGCGAGGACGAGCTGCTGGTCTGGGAGTACCCGGTGAGCACGCTGGCCAGCGTCTTCGGGCACCGTCACCGGGCACTTTCGGAGGTGCTGCCGTTCCGCGCGGCGGTGTTCACCGGCGAGCGCGACGAGGTGGTCTCGCCGGCCTACACGCGCCGGTTGCTGGAGCACCTGGCGCACCCGTTCGACACGCTGGAGATCGAGGCCGGCTGTCACATGCTGCCGTTCACCCGCGCCCAGGAACTGGCCCGGCACAGCGCCGGGTGGCTGGCGCAGGCGCTGAGCGTCGCCGCCTGAACGTCGGCAGGTTGCCGCGCGCCGCCCGGGAGGGTTCCGCGCGTGCGCCCGGGGTCAGGGTTCGACGACGACGATCTGGATCTGCTCCGAGAACAGCCGCTCGCCCCAGGGGGTGTGCTCCTCGTCGCCGACCACCACCTGCAGCGTGTGCGGGCCCGGCGACAGCGTCAGCCGGGCCTGGTCCTCGCCGGCGACCAGGTGCAGGTAACCCTTGGTCATCGGCACCGGCTCATCGAGGTCCTCCGGCGGCTCGGCGTCGATCAGCACGATCGCGTGACCGGCGCGGTGCGGGCTCTCGCCGACCGGCGCCAGGGCGATCTTCTCGGTCTCGAATACCAGTTGCACCGGGTTCTGCACCGTCGCGCCATCGGCCGGGGTGACGATGGTGACCCGCGCCTTGCGGTTGAGCTTGTGCGCGTCGGGCTGGCCGGGCACCAGCAGCAGCGCCAGCGACACCAGCAGCCAGCGGCTCATGCCCCGCTCCGCGGGCCAGGTGCGGCCGGCCCGTAGCTGCGGAAGCGCTCGAGCACCCGCTCCATCTCCGCGCCGTCGAGCACCCGCGGGCTGCCGACCTGCAGCGTGCGCCAGTACATCTCGGCCAGGTTCTCGACCTCGACCGCCAGCGCCAGCGCCTTGGCCAGGTTGAGCCCGGTGGCGATCACCCCGTGGCGGTCGAGCAGGCAGGCGCGGCGTCCCTCCAGTGCGCGCAGCGCCTGGTCGGAGAGCTCCTGGGTGCCGAAGGTGGCGTACTCGGCGCAGCGGATGTCGACGCCGCCGGCCGCCGCCACCATGTAGTGGAACGCCGGGATGCCGCGGCCCAGGCAGGCGAGCGAGGTGGCGAACGGCGAGTGGGTGTGGACCACCGCGGCGATCTCGCCGCGGGCGGCGTAGATGTCGCGGTGGAAGCGCCACTCGCTGGAGGGCTTGCCGGCCGAGCGCACGCTGCCGTCGAGCCCCATCGCGACCACG
>DATCZX010000074.1:0-2058 GCA_036525695.1 Gammaproteobacteria bacterium
CCGCTGCTGCTGAACCCCGGCCCGGTGACGCTGACGCCGCGCGTGCGCGCCGCGCTGGCGCGGCCCGACCTGTGCCACCGCGAGCCCGAGTTCGCCGCGCTGACCCAGGCGATACACCGCCAGCTGGCGGCGGTCTACGCGGACAGCGAGCATCACGCCGTGGTCACGCTGACCGGCTCCGGCAGCGCCGCGGTCGAGGCCATGCTGACCACGCTGGTGCCGCCCGGCGGCGGCGTGCTGGTCTGCTGCAACGGTGTCTACGGCGAGCGCATGGCGAGCATGCTCGAGCGCGCCGGGCGCAGGGTGACGCGGGTCGAGCACGCCTGGACCGACGCCCTCGACCTGGGCCGGATCGACGCCGCGCTGGCCGCCGACCCGGGCCTCGGCCACGTCGCCGCGGTCCACCACGAGACCACCACCGGGCGCCTCAACGACCTCGACGGGCTGGCCGCGGTGTGCCGCGCGCGCGGTCGCGGGCTGCTGCTCGACGCGGTATCGAGCTTCGGCGCCGAGCGCATCGACTTCGCCGGCTGGCCGCTGGCCGGGGTCGCCGCGACCGCCAACAAGTGCCTGCACGGGGTGCCCGGCGCCGCCTTCGTGCTCGCCGAGCGCGCCGCGCTGGAGGCCGCGGCCGGCCAGGCGACCACGCTCTACCTCGACCTGCACGCCTACTGGCGCAGCCAGCGCGACGGCTTCTCGCCGTTCACCCAGAGCACCCACGCCCACGTCGCCTTCCGCGAGGCGCTCGAGGAGTTCGCCGAGGCCGGCGGCTGGCCAGCGCGGCACGCGGCCTACACCGCGCTGGCGACGCAGCTGCGCGACGGCCTGGCCGCGCTCGGCGTGCAGATGCTGCTCGAGCCGGCGGATTGCGCCAGCGCGCTGACCGCGTTCCACCTGCCCGACGGGCTCGGCTACGCGGAACTGCACGATCGCCTGCGCGCCGCCGGGTTCGTGATCTACGCCGGCCAGGGGGCGCTCGCCGCGCGCGTGTTCCGGCTGGCCAACATGGGCGCGCTGAGCGCCGCCGACCTCGACCGCCTGCTCGCCGAATGCGCCGGGATCCTGGCCGGTGAGTGAGCGTCCACTCACCGCGCTGATCCTGGCCGCCGGGGTCGGCCGCCGCCTCGGCCCGGCCGGGGAGACGCTGCCGAAGGGCTTCCTGCAGCTCGGCACGCGGCCGATCATCGCCGAGTCGCTGGCGCGGCTGCGGCGTGCCGGGATCGAGCGCGCGGTGCTGGTCACCGGCCACCACGCCGACCGCTACGCGGCGCTGCGGGTAGACGACGGGCCGCGCCTGGAGACCGTGCACAACCCGCACTTCGCCGATTCCGGGAGCCTCTACTCGTGGCTGCAGGCGGCCCCGCGGCTGGCCGGGGCCGGCTACCTGCTGCTCGAGTCGGACCTGGTCTACGAGCAGCGCGCGCTGACCACGCTGGTCGACGACCCGGCCGACAGCGCGGTGCTGCTGTCAGGGCCGACCGGGGCCGGCGACGAGGTCTGGGTCGAGGTCGACGGACCACCCGCGGCGATGACCCTGGTGGCGATGGCCAAGGACCGGGCACGCCTCGGCGCGAACATCGGCGGCGAGCTGGTCGGCATCTGCAAGATCTCGGCGCGGCTGCACGACGCGCTCGCCGCGGCCGCGGAGCGCCTGCTGGCGACCACGCGCCACGCCGACTACGAGAGCGACGGCCTGGTCGCCGCGGCGGCGGAACTGCCGATCCCGTGCCGGCGCGTCGACGACCTGCTGTGGGCCGAGATCGACGACGCCGCGCACCTGGCGCGCGCGCGCGCCCTCTACCCCAGGCTCGCCTGAACCGCGTCAGACCCGGAAGCGGTACTCGCGCTCCGGGTCGCGGTCGATGTCGGGCGGGTAGTTGCGGTGCTTGTCGCGGTAGTAGGCCTCGAGGTGGTCCCCCTCGGAGAGCCGGTTGAAGGTGGCGAAGTAGAGCCGGCGCATCTGCGCGGTGCGATTCGGCTGCGAGCCGTGCGGCACGTAGCAGTCAAAGAACAGCAGGTCGCCGGGCGCGGTCGGCACGTGGCTGAACTCGAGCCCGG
>DATCZX010000075.1:0-7657 GCA_036525695.1 Gammaproteobacteria bacterium
CGAACAGCGCCGCGAACCCGGCCAGCAAGCCGCCGCTGGCGGCCAGCAGCAGGCCCGCCAGCAGGCACAGCAGCAGGCCCGCGACGGCCGCCAGGCGTGCCGCGCGGCGTGCCCGCGACTCGATCCAGGAGCGGTGCAGCAGCTGCCCCGGGGCCGCGCGCATCGCCATCCACGCCGGCTGCAGCGCCGCCAGACAGGTCGCCACCAGCCCGAGCACGATCCCCTTCGCCAGTGACAGCGGCGCCAGGAACAGCCCGCCGACGGTCAGCGTGAAGTAGAGCTCGTCGACGGTGCGCGTGACCAGCTTGACCAGGCCACCGCCGAGGGCGACGCCGAGCAGCAGGCCGAGCAGCGTGCCGGCGACGCCGAGCAGCAGCGCCTCCAGCAAGACCAGCCAGAACAGCTCGCCACGGCTGGCGCCGAGGCCGCGCAGGATGCCGAGCAGCGGCAACCGCTGGACCACGGCGAAACTCATCGTGTTGTAGACCAGAAAGCCGCCGACCAGCAGCGCGAGCAGGCTCAGCGCGGTCAGGTTGACGCTGAACGCCCGCGTCACCTCGGCCATGAAGGCGACCTCGCCACCGACCGCCTCGAGGCTGACCCCCGGCGGCAGCTGCGCACGCAGCCGCGCCAGCCACGCCTCGCCGCCCTGCTGCGGGGCGATCAGCTCGATCCGGCTGAGCCTGCCGTGGCGGCCGAGCAGCTCCTGCGCGGTGGCCAGGTCGGCCACCGCCAGCCCCTCGAGGACGCGCGCCTGGGCGCTGTCGGCCGGGTCCAGCACCCCGGCCAGGACGAGCTCGCGCGGGCGCCCGCCGATCTCGGCGCGGAAGCCCGCGCCCGGCGCCAGTCCCAGCTCCGCCGCGGTGCCGGCGGCGAGCAGCACGCTGCCCGGGCGGGTCAGCAGCCGCTGCAGCGCTTCACCGCCCGCGGGCAGCGCTGCCGGACGGCGGAACGGGGCCTCCGCCAGCGGGTCGACGCCAATCAGCTGCAGCGTGCGCCCGGGCAGCCGCAGGTAGCCGTCGAGCAGCGGCGCGGACGGCCGGAAGCCGGCCAGCCGCAGCTCGGCATAGAGCGTCTCGGAGACCCCCTGCGGACCCGCGACGACGCGGTGGGTGGCGCTGCCGGTCAGCGTCTCGGCGGAGAGCCGGAACGCGCGCCGCGCGCTCTCGCTGGCCAGGTCGACCGCGACCACCACCGCCACGCCGAGGGCGATGCCGAGCAGCGACAGGCCGAGCAGCCACGGGTGGCGGGCGAGGTAGCGCAGGCTGCTGCGGCGCAGCGTCGGCGCGATCATGCCGGCCCCGGCAGCGGCTGCAAGCCCTCCGCGGCGAGGGCGAAGCTGCGGTCGGCCAGCGCCGCCGTCTCCCGGCTGTGGCTGACCAGCAGCAGCGTGTGGCCGCGGCCACGGGTCAGTCGCACCAGCAGCTGCAGGATCCGCGTGCCGGTCTCCGCGTCGAGGTTGCCGGTCGGCTCGTCGGCGAGCACCAGCAGCGGGTCGTGCACCAGCGCGCGGGCGACCGCGACGCGCTGCTGCTCGCCGCCGGAGAGCTGGTCGGGAAAACTGTCGCGGCGCTCCGCCAGGCCGATCTCCGCGAGCAGTTCCAGCGCCCGCGCCACTGCCGCCGGGCCACCGGCGCCGTTCAGCTCGAGCGGCAACAGCAGGTTCTCCAGCACCGTCAGCGTCGGCAGCAGGTTGAAGAACTGGTAGACGAAACCGACGTGGCGGCGCCGGAACAGCGTGCGCTGGCGCTCGTCGAGCGCGCTGACGCGCACGCCGTCGATCGCGACCTCGCCGCCGTCCGGCCGGTCGATGCCGCTGATCAGGTTGAGCAGGGTGGTCTTGCCGCAGCCGCTGCGCCCGAACAGCGCGACGATCTCGCCGCGCGCCAGGTCGAGGTCCAGGCCACTGAACACCCGGCGCTCGCTGGCGCCCTCGTGGTAGCACTTGGCCAGCCCGCGCAGGCGCAGCAGCGGGACCGTTTCGGCGGGCGTCGCGCGGGTGTATTCGGAAGGCTGATTTGCTATCGTCTGGTCTCGCCTTGCGCGGTGCGGGATGCAGGTCGTAACACCGCGCCGGGCCGCTTTCGGGGCTGCATGCAGAATAACACCGGAGGAGCAGGACGATGCCAAACTACAGCACCGGGGAGATCCGTAACCTGGCCCTGGTCGGCAGCGGCGGCGGCGGCAAGACCAGCCTGATCGAGGCCCTGCTGCACCGCGCCGGCACGCTCGCCAGCCCGGGCCAGATCGAGCGCGGCACCACCGTCTGCGACTTCGAGCCGGAGGAGAAGGAGCACGGCCACTCGCTGACCTCGGCGATCGCCCACTGCGACGTGCGCGGGACCCACGTCAACCTGATCGACACCCCGGGCTACCCCGACTTCATCGGCCACGCGCTCGGCGCGCTCGAGGCGGTCGAGACCGCCGCGGTGGTGATCGATGCCCATGCCGGCATCGACCGCGTCACCCGCCGCATGCTGCAGCGCGCGGCCGAGCGCCGCCTGTGCCGGCTGGTGGTGATCAACAAGATCGACGCCGAGCACACCGACCTGCCGGCGCTGCTGGCGCAGCTGCAGGAGGAGTTCGGCGGCGAGTGCCTGCCGATCAACCTGCCCGCCGAGGGCGGCAGCCGCGTCGTCGACTGCTTCTTCAACCCGTCGGGCGACTCCGACTTCTCCAGCGTCGCCGCCGCGCACGAGGCGCTGATCGACCAGGTGGTCGAGGTCGACGAGGAGCTGATGGAGCTCTACCTCGAGCAGGGCGAGGAGCTCTCGCCGGAGCAGCTCCACGACCCGTTCGAGGAGGCGCTGCGCGAGGGCCACCTGATCCCGGTCTGCTTCGTCTCCGCGCGCACCGGGGCCGGCGTGCAGGAGCTGCTCGACATCATCGTGGAGCTGATGCCGAACCCGGCCGAGGGCAACCCGCCGCCGTTCTACGTCGGCGAGGAGAGCCCGCGCGAGTTCGTCGCCGAGCCGGACCCGGACAAGCACGTGCTGGCGCACGTGTTCAAGCTCACCAGCGACCCGTTCGCCGGCAAGGTGGGGATCTTCCGCATCTACCAGGGCACGGTGACCAAGGAGACCCAGCTGTACATCGGCGACGCGCGCAAGGCGTTCCGCGTCGGTCACCTGTTCCGCCTGCAGGGCAAGGAGCAAATCGAGATCGAGCGCGGCATCCCCGGCGACATCTGCGCGGTGGCCAAGATCGACGAGCTGCACTTCCACGCGGTGCTGCACGACGCCCAGGAGGACGGCCACGTGCACCTGAAGCCGATGGCCTTCCCGCAGCCGATGCTCGGCATCGCGATCGAGTCGAAGAACCGCGGCGACGACCAGAAGATCGGCAAGGCGCTGGCGATGCTGACCGCCGAGGACCCGACGCTGCTGGTCGAGCGCTCGGCGCAGACCCACGAGACCGTGCTGCGCGGCATCGGCGACCTGCACCTGCGCGTGGTGCTGGAGAAGATGAAGAACCGCTACAACGCCGAGGTCGACACCCACCCGCCGAGCATCGCCTACCGCGAGACCGTCACCGCCGCGGCCGAGGGCCACCACCGGCACAAGAAACAGACCGGCGGCGCCGGCCAGTTCGGCGAGGTGTTCCTGCGCATCGAGCCGTTGCCGCGCGGCGAGGGCTTCGAGTTCGTCGACGCGGTGGTCGGCGCGACCATCCCCGGCCAGTTCATCCCGGCGGTGGAGAAGGGGGTGCGCCAGGTGCTGGAGTCAGGCGCCATCGCCGGCTTCCCGATGCAGGACATCCGCGTCACCGTCTACGAGGGCAAGCACCACCCGGTGGACTCGAAGGAGATCGCCTTCGTCACCGCCGGCAAGAAGGCCTTCCTGGACGCCATCCACAAGGCGCGCCCGGTGCTGCTCGAGCCGGTGGTGCGGATCCAGGTCAACTGCCCCGACACCCACATGGGCGACGTCAGTGGTGACCTGTCGAGCAAGCGCGCGCAGATCACCGGCACCGACACGCTGCCGGGCAACATGCTGCTGATCAGCGGCAGCGTGCCGCTGGCCGAGCTCAACGGCTACCAGTCACGGCTGAAGGGCATGACCGGCGGCCAGGGCTCGTTCTCGATGGAGTTCAGCCATTACGAGGTGCTGCCGGCGAACCTGCAGCAGGAGATCGTCGCCCAGTACAAGCCGCACGACGGCGAGGATTGAAACCCGGCGGCCCGGCCCGGCCGCGCGGCTACCAGTCGCGCGGCATGCTGTCCCAGGCGGCGTGGTCGCCGTCGAACAGCTCGTCCGCGCCGCGCCCCTCCATCGCCGCCTTCAGCTGCTTCTCGGTCAGCTTGGCCACCGGGCGATCGCGCTGGGCCTCGATCTTCTTGCGCTCGCGCTCGTTCAGCGCGGCGTAGTAGAAGCGCGCGAAGCGGCTGCCGCTCTCGAGGTTGTCGCCGAGGCGGACGAAGTGCTCCTGCTGCTCGTCGTCGATCACCACCATCTTGCCCGAGGCGAACGGCATGCGCGGGGTCAGCAGCGTCGGCCCGGCCTTGCCCGGCAGCTCGACGCACGGGCTGAGATCGGCGAAGTAGCCGTGCTCGTCGCACACCCCGGCGAGCACGCCGCGGCCCTGGTTGGCCAGGATCAGCACGCCGAGCTGGGTGTCGCCGTCGTTGCGCTGGCGGATCCAGCGCACCACGCCGAGCTTCCAGTGGCCGCTGGCACTCTGCTCGAAACCGACGCTGATCAGGTCGCCGACGTTCAGCGTCAGCCGGCTGTCGCGCGGGCAGAGCAGCTGGCAGCCGTTGGCGCTGAAATCGAGGGTGCGGCAACGGTAGCTGGCGGGCGGGGCGACCGAGCGCAGCTGGGTCCACGAGGCCGCGGCGTCGGCCGGCAGCAGCAGCTCGGCGACGCGGTCGCGCTTGGCCTCGGTGGTGGTCACCGGCGAGCCGTCGCCCGGCGGCGGCGCGGCGCTGATCTCGAGGCTCAGCTCGGACTCCCCGGCGTCGTCCTCGGGCTCCGGCGCCACCGGTTCCGGGCCGATCTCCTCCAGGCTGGCGCCGTGCCCGTGGGTCAGGTAGTAGTGCGCCGCGTTCAGGCCGATGGCGACCTCGACCTCGACCTCGCCGGAGTAACGCGACTCGGCGCGGGTGGTCGGCCCCGACCAGCAGTCGCGCAGCATGCGCAGCAGCTCGGGCTTCAGGGGCTTCGCGCCCTTGCCGGCCTTGTTGTCGGTCTTGTTGGCCTTGTCCTCGGCGTATTGCAGCTGCTCGAGTTCGTGCTCGAGGATGGCGTCCAGGGCCGTGGCGTCGACCATCCGGTAGTGCTGGTACTCGGCCTGGTCGAGCTGCCCGGCGCTGCAGTCGATCACTTCGAAGAACGGCGGCTTGTTGCTGTCCAGCCGCACCACGATCTGCACCTCGTAGTCGCCGGCGTCCTCCAGCCGGCGCAGCTTGCAGGCATGGACCCAGTCGACCAGCCGCTGGTGGATCGCGTCGATGGTGCCGCGCTCGAGGTGGTAGGGCGAGGCCAGTGCCAGCAGCAGCATCCGCTTGTAGCAGTCGTCCAGGCTGAGCCGGCCGTCCTCGGCGAAGGCCTCGGCCTTGACCTGGCCTAGCTTGCGCTTCTCGGCCAGCTGGTACAGCGCGTGCACCTCGCCCCAGATGCCCTCGGGGAACGGCACGTAGGTGCGGTAGGACTCGAGGATGATGCGCCCGAGGTAGTGCAGCACCGCCTGCATCGCCTCGGCCATCTGCCGCTCGCGGCTGCCGAACAGCAGCCGCCGCGACAGCGCCTCGAGGACCAGGATCTTGTAGCCGATGGCGACCTCGGCGAGGAACTCCTGGTTCACCTGGACCAGCCGCACCACCTTTTCCGGTAGCGGGTGCGCGTGCCCCTGGCAGGCCTTGGAGAGGCCGTTGCTGATGTAGTCGAACGACGGGTGCAGCGTCTGCATGAACTGCAGCCGCTGCTTTTCGCTGGCCTCCAGCCGGTTGATCTCGCGCAGCAGCGTGTAGACGCGCCGGCTGGTCTCCTTCAGGTTGGCCAGCGGCAACGTATCGCGCCACACCTGCAGCGCCTTCGGGTTGAGGTCCATCGGCAGCGGACCCGGGCTCTGCTCGGGTACCTGGATGATCTCGGCCAGCTTCGCTCTGTCCATTCTCTGCTGCCCTTGCGCCCCTCCGTTGGCCGCGGCCGATCCTGCCGCCCGGGGGTGAGCGCGACTAGTCGTTGCAAGCTAACCGATCGACTGCCCTCCGGCAACCGGGGCGGGCTGCTGCACGCTCACTGCAGCTGCCCCAGGAAGCGCTGCGCCTCGAGGCCGATCGGGGTCTCCGCGCCGAGCGACAGCGCCCGCTCGAGGGCCTCCCGGGCCGCCGCCTGCTGGCCGAGCCTGAAGCGGACGAACCCCAGCGTCAGCCAGATCCGCTGGAACCCCGGGCCCTTCAGCGCGCCCTGCTCGAGCACCTGCAGCGCCTCCGGCCCGCGGCCGAGGTAGTGCAGCGACAGCCCGAGGTCGTTGTGCACCTGGGGATCGTCCGGGCGCAGGCCGAGGAGCTTGCGGTAGGCCAGCGCGGCGGCATCGAAGCGCTGCTCGGTGAACAGCCGGTCGGCCTGCTCGCCGAGCGCCAGCGGGTCGTCGGCCAGGGGTTCCGCGGGGGCGGACGGCCGCACCTGGGCCTGTGGGGGCCGCGGCGCCTGGGCGCGGGCCGGCGCGGCGCTGCCCGGCGCGCGTGCGGCCGCCGGCTGCAGGTAGTAGGCGCGCGTGGCGGCGAACACCAATGCGCCGTAGACGATCAGGAAGGCGATGCCGAGCAGCAGTTGGCGCAGGGTCGGGCGCATCGTCGGCCTCAGTCGAGCCGGCGCACGCCGTCGCCGCTGCCGAGCAGCAGCACGTCGGCGGGTCGCTGCGCGAACAGCCCGTTGCTGACCAGCCCGGCGATCTGGTTCAGGTCGCGTTCCAGCGCCACCGGGTCGAGGATCTCGAGGTGGTGCACGTCGAGGATCAGGTTGCCGTTGTCGGTGACGAAGCCCTCGCGCAGCACCGGCTGGCCGCCGCGACGGACCAGCTCCCGGGCCACGTAGCTGCGCGCCATCGGGATCACCTCGACGGGCAGCGGGAAGGCGCCGAGCACCTCGACCAGCTTGCCCGCGTCGGCGATGCAGACGAACTTGCGGCTGGCCGCGGCGACGATCTTCTCGCGCGTAAGCGCGCCGCCACCGCCCTTGACCAGGTGCAGGTGACGGGTCGCCTCGTCGGCGCCGTCGACGTACAGCGGCAGCTCGCCGGCGGCATTCAGGTCGAGCACCGGGATGCCGTGCTGCCTGAGCCGCGCGGTGCTCGCCTCGGAGCTGGAGACGGCGCCGTCGATGCGTCCCTTGATGCCCGCCAGCAGGTCGATGAAGTGGTTCACCGTGGAGCCGGTGCCGACCCCGATCAGCCCGCCGGGCTCGACGAACTCCAGGGCCGCCTCGGCCGCCCGCCGCTTCATCTGCTCGCTGTCCATCGCCTGCCTCCGGCCCTCGGGTCGGCCGATGATACCCGCAGCGGCGCGGGCCCGCCTACCGCGCTGGGCGCGGCGGACGGCAGCTGCTACGGTGACCGCATGCCGCACCGCTACGTCGAACGGATCCTGCTCGCCCGCGTCTACGACGTCGCCCGCGAGTCGCCGCTGGACCCGGCGCCGCTGCTCGGCGAACGCCTC
>DATCZX010000076.1:0-7309 GCA_036525695.1 Gammaproteobacteria bacterium
GAGCGGTCGCCATGCGCCGGTTCCGGTCCGGCGGCGCGAATATAGGCCAGGTCCCCGCTGCAGGCCAAATCCCGTCACCGGCACGCGCAGGGGCATGCCGCCGCTGGCCGCTGCCGTTGGGTCAGCCCGCAGAGCCCAGCGCGCCGAGCCTCGCCAGCGCGTCGCGGGCCAGGGCGCGGGTCAGTTCGCCGCTACCGATGGGCCGCGCCAGCGGGCCGGCCTGGCCCGACCAGAGCGGGGAGAAGCCGGCATCTCCGGCAGCCTCGGCGCGCGCCTTCAGCGGCGCCAGCGCGGCGCCCGCGGTCGGGAACGGCGGGGCCAGCCCGGACAGCGGCCCGACCTCGCGCATCAACCGGTTGACCACGCCGCGCGCCGGGCGGCCGGAGAACAGGTTGGTCAGCGCCGTGCCGTCGTCGGCCGCACCCCGGAGCGCGGCGCGGTGCAGTTCGCTGATGGTCGACTCCCCGGTCAGCAGGTAGGCGGTGCCGATCTGCACGCCGCTGGCGCCGAGCGCGAACGCGGCGGCGACGCCCCGCCCGTCGGCGATGCCGCCACTGGCGATCACCGGCACCCGCACCGCGTCGACCACCTGCGGCACCAGCGCGACGGTCCCGACCTGGGTGGTCACGGCATCGCCCAGGAACATGCCCCGGTGGCCGCCCGCCTCGACCCCCTGCGCGATCACCGCGTCGACGCCGTGCTGTTCGAGCCAGCGCGCTTCGGCCACCGTCGTCGCCGAGCTGAGGACGCGGCAGCCGGCGCCCTTGACCCGCGCGAGCAGCGGCGGCGCGGGCAGGCCGAAGTGGAAGCTGACCACCGGCGGCGCCAACTCCTCGACCAGGTCGCACAGGGCGGCATCGAACGGGGCGCGGTTCGGCGCCGGGGCGACCGCCGCCGGGTCGAGGCCGAACTCGGCGTAGTAGGCTGCCAGCCGCGCGCGCCAGGCCGTCTCGCGGGCCGGGTCGGGCGGTTCCGGGCGGTGGCAGAAGAAGTTCAGGTTGAACGGCCGCTCGGTGGCGGAGCGGATGCGCGCCACCTCGGCGCGCACCTGCGCGGCGTCCAGCATCGCGCACGGCAGCGAACCGAGGCCGCCGGCGGCGCAGACCGCGGCGGCCATCGCCGCGCCGTTGGCGCCGGCCAGCGGGGCCTGGACGATCAACAGCTCGATGCCGAGCAGGTCGAGCAGGCGAGGGTCAGGCCACACGGGTCCCTCCTGAGCGTCCAGGTTGCGCACCAGCCAGGCGACAGCGCGGCGCGGTTTGCGGCTGCAGGCCCGCGGCGGGTTGCACCTGCGCATCTTAGCGTTCTGCTGCGCTGGCGGGCATCACGCGGCTGCGCGCCGCGGCGATCGGCCTAGACTGTGATGCAGCAGCGCTGGCGCAGGGGGCCAGTGCACGGCAGCGGAGGCGCGCGGATGAAAGAGCTGGTCTGGGACAGGACGCTGAGCGTCGAGGTCGACGAGATCGACGAGGACCACCGTCGGCTGCTGCAGCTGTACAACCTCCTCGGGCATGCGGTGGAGGCTGGCGAGGCGCAGGCGTACCTCGATGCGCTGCTCGAGGAGCTGGTCAGCTGCACCGTCTGGCACTTCAGCCACGAGGAGCGGCTGATGCTCCGGCACGGCTACCCGGGGCTCGCGGAGCACCGGCAGGAGCACCGGGAACTCAGCGACAGCGCCCGGGAGCTGCAACAACGGCTGCGGCAGGCGGGCAGGCCACCGCAGCAGGCGGAGCTCGAATTCCTCGAGCACTGGCTGAGCGAGCACATCCTGGTCGCCGACATGCAGCTCGGCGCGTTCCTCGCCGGGAGGATCTAGCGGGGGAGGTCTGCGGGTGGCGGCCGGGCGTCGCGTCACGCGCTGCGTCCCTCGACGGCGCGACGCTGCCGCAGCAACGGCGTCAGGGGCTGCAGATCTCGACGGCGAGCGCGTCGACGAGTTCGCCTGCCGCCGCCGCGACCTTCGTGCTGAGCCCCTCCCCCTCGCCGAAATCGACCCCCTCGATCGCCACCAGCACCAGCCGCCGCGGCAGCTGATCGAGTGCCCGTGCCATCTCGATCGCCTCGGCGACGCCGAAGCGGTGGGTCGAGTGGTGGCACAGCGTGGCCGGCACCGGCTCGCGCCGGGTCTCGATCCGGGTGACGCGGCCGGGCACGCCGGCGGGCGCGGCGGCGTCGAACAACCAGACCTCGTCGCGACCCTGCCACGCGTCGATCACCCCGGCCCCCTCGCCGGACAGGTAGCGCACGTCGACGCGGTCGCCGAGCCGCGCGGCCAGCCGCTCGACCAGCAACGGGCCGGCGCCGTCGTCGCGGCGCCAGCGGTTGCCGGCGGCGATCAGCAGGGGGCGTGGCAAGCGCGGCCCCTGCGTAAGGGGTTGGATTCCTGCGTGGGTCGGGCTTCAGCCCGACCCGCAGGAGCGGGGCTCGGCGGTGCTCCCGAGGCGGAGGTCACCCGCGGTCGACGGTCAGCTTGAGGAAGTGCGCGGAGCAGGAGATGCACGGGTCGTAGTTGCGGATCGCCTGCTCGCAGCGCCACTTCAGCGCCTCGTCGTCGAGGTCGAGGTTGGCCTCGGCGACCCGCGCCAGGTCGGACTCGATGATGCGCTGGTTGACCGAGGTCGGGGCGACGATCTTGGCGTCCTGGATGATCCCGGCGTCGTCGAGCGTGTAGCGGTGGTAGCAGAGACCGCGCGGCGCCTCGGTGCAGCCGGAGCCGGTGCCGGCCCGCGGCACCACCTCGACCGCCGGCTGCGCCGGCCGTTGCCAGCCCTCGACGATGCGCAGGCTCTCCTCGAACGCGAACACGGTCTCGACCGCGCGCGCCAGCAGGCTCTTGAACGGGTTGTTGCTGCCCCCGGCGAGGCCGGCCGCCTCCGCCGCCTGCAGCGCCCGCGGGGTGAGCCGGTCGTGGTTGATCTTGAGCCGCGCCAGCGGCCCGAGGTGCGCGCGCTGGCCCTCGAGGAACTCGCTCTGCAGCGAGTTCGAGTGCGCGACGTGGTGCTCGGTGAGGATCGTGTCGTACTCGGGGATGCTGACGTCGACGCCCTTGTTCGAGACCAGCCGGCCCTCGGTGATCGCGTACTCGTCGGGGTGGCGCAGCGCGAGGAAGTGGTAGTCCTGCTCGAACTCCGGGAACTCCAGCTTGGCCAGGTCCCGCACCGTCTGCTCGGCCGCTTCCAGGCCCCAGGCGAGGTCGTCGACGAACGCGGCGAGTTCGCTCGTCTCCGGCAAGCGGTAGAAGCCGCCGACCTTGACGTTGACCGGGTGGATCTCGCGCCCGCCGGTCAGCGTCATCAGCGCGTTGCCGATCTTCTTCATGCGCAGCCCGCGGCGCACCAGGTCGCCGTGTTCCCTCGCCATCGCGATCGAGTCCTGGTAGCCGAGGAAGTCCGGCAGGTGCAGCATGAACATGTGCAGCACGTGCGACTCGATCCACTCGCCGCAGTAGAGCAGCCGGCGCAGCTCGCGCAGCGGGCCGTCGACGCGGACCTCGCAGATCGACTCCATCGCGTGGCAGGCGCCCATCAGGTAGGCGACCGGGCAGATGCCGCAGATCCGCGCGGTGATGTCCGGCGCCTCGCGGAAGTCGCGCCCGCGCAGGAACGCCTCGAAGTAGCGCGGCGGCTCGAAGATGCGGAAGTCGGCCTTCGCGACCTTGCCGTCGCGGATCACCAGGTCGAGGGCGCCCTCGCCCTCGACGCGGGCCAGGGTGTCGACGGCGATGGTTCTACGGCTCATGGCGCTTGCTCTCGTCGCGGAAGGCCGGGGCGTTGGCGTTGAAACCTCGGTACAGGTGCACGATCTGCCCGGGGCTCTGGCCGAGTTCGGCGAGGCGCGCGCTGAGCGCGGCCGGGTTGGCGGTCGGCGCCGGGCCGAAGCAGCCGTAGCAGCCGCGCGTGTGCTTCGGGCACAGCGCACCGCAGCCGGCCACGGTCACCGGGCCGAGGCACGGCGTGCCGTGGGCGACCGTCACGCAGACGTTGCCGTGGCGCTTGCACTCCTCGCAGACGCTGTGGTCGGGCAGCACCGGCAGGCGCCCGCGCAGCAGCGAGGCCAGCGTGGCCACCAGCTGGCCCTTGTCGATCGGGCAGCCGCGCAGCTCGAAGTCGACCTTGACGTGGTCGGCGATCGGCGTCGAGGTGGCCAGCGTGTCGAGGAACTCGGGGTGCGCGTAGACGGTGCGCGCGTAGTCGCCGACGTCGGCGAAGTTGCGCAGCGCCTGGATCCCGCCGCTGGTCGCGCAGGCGCCGATGGTGACCAGCAGCCGGGACTGCTTGCGCACCGCCTGGATGCGCCTGGCGTCGTGCGCCGTGGTGACGCTGCCCTCGACCAGCGAGACGTCGTACGGGCCGGGCAGCACCGCGCGCGTCGCCTCGGGGAAATAGGCGAGGTCGACCGCGTCGGCCACCGCGAGCAGCTCGTCCTCGCAGTCGAGCAGGGTGAGCTGGCAGCCGTCGCACGAGGCGAACTTCCACACCGCCAGCTTCGGTTTGCGCTTCGCCGCCATGCTCACAGCTCCCTGAGGTGGAATACCGGTGCCAGCCGCGCGAACGGGAACACCGGGCCGTCCTTGCAGATGAACTCCGAACCGAGCTGGCAGTGGCCGCACAGGCCGATCGCGCAGTGCATGTTGCGCTCCATCGAGACGTAGATCCGGCGGCTGTCGACGCCGTGCCGCTCCAGCGCCTCGACGCTGTAGCGCATCATCATCTCGGGGCCGCAGAGCAGGGCGACGGTGTGCGCCGGGTCGAAGTTGTGGCGCTTCGGGTCGATCAGCTTGGGCACCACGCCGACGCGGCCGCCCCAGCCGCGCTCGGCGGCGTCGACGGTGACTTCGACGAACAGGTCGAAGCGCCCGCGCCAGCGCTCCAGCTCCTTGCGGAACAGGATGTCGGCCGGGGTGCGCGCGCCGTAGTAGATGCCGACGCTGCCGTAGCGCTCGCGGTGTGCCAGCACGTGGTGGATCGCCGGCCGCAGCGGCGCCAGGCCGAGGCCGCCGGCGACGATCAGGATGTCGTTGCCCTCGGCCTCGACCACCGGCCAGCCGACCCCGTACGGGCCGCGCACGCCGATGCTGTCGTCGCGGCGCAGCTTCTGCAGCACGTCGGTGACCGCGCCGACCGCGCGGATGGTGTGGGTCAGCGCGCCGCCGGCCGGGTCGCCGCTGATGCTGATCGGCACCTCGCCGACACCGTGCAGGTAGAGCATGTTGAACTGGCCGGGGACGAAGCCGAGCTGCGGGCCACCGTCGTCGGGGACCAGCTCCCAGGTGAACACGTTGCGGATCTCGCGCCGCGCCCGCGCGATGCGGAACGGGCGCGGCAGCATCGGCACGCCGTGGCTGGCGGCCTGGGGCATCTCAGCGACGCCTCCCCGGTTCGCCGTAGACGTCGACCAGCTGCATGCGCACGGCGCTGAGCCGGTCGGCGATCACCGGGATGAAGCGCTTGAAGATCTCGTAGCCGACCGAGTGGTCCTCGTCGCACTTGCCGCGCAGGCACCTGCCGTCGAGGCTGATCGCGCGCACCAGCGTGCTGGCGCGGGCGTCGTTCGACCACTTGTGCGGTGGCACCAGCCAGGACCAGCCGGCGATGTCGCCGTCCTGCAGCGTCTCGACCACCAGCGGCTCGCGCCCGGGCACGTGCAGCTCGATCGCCACGGTGCCGTGGCGGATCAGGAAGAACTTGTCGGCCGGCTGGCCCGCGCGGAACAGGTAGTCGCCGGCGTGGAACACCTCGTTCCAGCCGCAGCCGGCGATGTACTTGCGCGGGCCCTCGTCCATGCCGGCGAAGAAGGGGTGTTCGTGCAGCAGTTCGTCCAGCGGTTTCAGCGGTTCCATCCGATCCTCCTCAGGCCTCCTGCCGGATGGCATTGGCCTCTTCGGTTATGTCGATTCCCACCGGGCACCAGGTGATGCAGCGGCCGCAGCCGACGCATCCGGAGTGGCCGAACTGGTCGTGCCAGGTCGCCAGCTTGTGCGTCAGCCACTGCCGGTAGCGGCTGCGCGTCGAGTTGCGGATCACGCCGCCGGCGACGTAGGAGTGCGCCGGGTTGAAGCAGGAGTCCCAGCGCCGGCTGCGCGTGGCGTCGCTGCCGGCCAGGTCGGGCTGGTCCTCGACGGCGACGCAGAAGCAGGTCGGGCAGACCTGGGTGCAGTTGCCGCAGTTCAGGCAGCGCTCGGCGACCTGCTTCCAGCGCGGGTGCTCGGGGGCGGCCTTGAGCGCCTCGGGCAGGCCGGCGTTGCGCAGGCGGCGGCCGATCATCCCGGCGGCGCGCGCGGTGCCGAGCTCGACCGCTTCCCGGTCGGCACCGGTGGCATCGCTGAGCCGCAGCGCCGCGAGCACCCGTTCGCCGGCCGGGCTGCCGGCCTCGATGACGAAGCGGTGCGGGCCGTCGTCGGTCAGCTCGGTCAGGCACAGGTCGAAACCGGCCTCGGCGCGCGGTCCGCTGCCCTGCGAGGTGCAGAAGCAGGTCGATGCCGCCCGCGTGCAGTTGACCACCACGGTGAACACGGCGGCACGCCGCGCGCTGTAGTCGTCGTCCGGGTAGGGGCCGTCGCGCAGCACCGCGTCCTGGACCTCGATCGCGCGCCGCTCGCACGGGCGCACCCCGAGCAGGGCGCGCGGGGTGGCGTCGGGCACGGCAGCGCTGAAGCTCAGGCGGCCGTCGACCCGGCGGGCGTGGAACAGCGGCCGCTCGGCCGGGAACAGCACCGCCTTCCACGACTGCGCGGCGAGCACGTAGCCGAACAGGTCGGGGGCGTCGCTGGCCTCGAGGCGGTACTCGCCGGGGGCCTGGTGATCGCGCCAGCCGGCGGGCAGGTCGGCGCTGCCGCCGATCTCGCCGTGCACCACCGCGCCGTCGCGCAGGCGCGGGCCGAGGACCCGGTAGCCCGACTCGCGCAACGTGGCGAGCAGGTCGTCGAAGCGATCGCGCTGCAGCAGTTTCATCGTCTGTGGCTGGCCTGCCGTGCGTCGCGCGCAAGGCAGCTGGCGGGTCCCGGTCCATCGGATCAGGTGGCTAGGATAGCCGCTGGCCTGCGCGCTGTTAAGTGACGTCCCGGATGCGCGCGCGGTTGTCGCGGGCGCCGCTGCCGGCTAGTCTCAGCGGCCTCGGCCCGCGCGCGCCGGCCCGCCGGCCGTGTGCCCACCACCTGACAGGAGCAGCCCATGGACAAGTTTCGCGCCTTTCGCATCCACGCCGGCAAGGAGGGCACCCGCACCGGCCTTGATCACCACCTCGCCGCTGAACGGCGGCATCGACGTCTCCGGTCACGTCGCCGCCTCGAGCGATGCCCGCTTCAAGGAGG
>DATCZX010000077.1:0-2407 GCA_036525695.1 Gammaproteobacteria bacterium
TCGGCGCGCAGCGGCAGGTAGGCCAGCGCCAGCAGCAGCGGCAGCCCGAGCAGCAGCGCCGCCAGCGCCCTGCCCGCGGGTTGCGGGAACGGCCGCACCCGGTAGGCGGTGCCGAGCAGCACCACCCAGGCGCCGCCGAGCAGCACCCCGGCGGCGACGTCGGTCGGCCAGTGCATGCCGAGGTAGACGCGCGAGAAGGCGATCCCGGTGACCAGCACCGCGGCCCCGCCGTAGGGCAGCCAGCGCCACGCCGGGGCGAGCGCGCGGGCCAGCACCACGGCGACGAAGCCGTACACCGCGGTGGCGCCGACCGCGTGGCCGCTGGGGAACGAGAAGCCGTCGCCGCCGGCGTCGTGCGGCGCCGGGCGGCCGACCTGGAAGCCGTGCTTGAGCAGCTCCGGGGCCAGCCAGGCGAAGCCGACCACCGCCAGCCAGTGCAGCGCCAGGCCGCGCTCGCGCCGCGCCACCAGCCAGGCGAACACCGCGGCGCTGTAGATACCGAGGAACAGGCTGTCGCCGAGCTGGCTGACCCCGATCAGCAGGCGGTCGGCCAGCGGGTTGCGCAGCGCGGCGAGCAACTCGTGCAGCCACGGGTCCCACGCCAGCGGCAGGCCGGCGACGGCCTCGACCGCCAGCGCCGCCAGCGCGAACAGCGCGACCAGCGCGCCGGCCAGCACCGCCAGCCCGCGCGCCTCGGGGCCGCCGGGGTCGCCGACGGCGGCGGCCAGCGCGGCGAAGCGCGGGTGGTGGTGGCCCCACGCCAGCAGCCCCTCGACCAGCTGCCGCGCGCGCGGCTGCAGCAGGCGCAGCAGCAGCCGCGCCGCGACCAGCACCAGCCAGCCGAGCGCCAGCGACAGCAGCAGCAGCGCGGCGAGCCGCCCGGTGACCGCCGCGGCGAGCTCCAGCGACGCGCCGAACACCACGCCCGGCAGCAGGTAGGCCGGGGCCCAGGCCAGCGCCGAGCCGAGGTTGATCGCCAGGTAGCGGCCGACCGGCATCTCCAGCATCCCGGCCACCGCCGGGACGATCGGCCGCACCGGGCCGACGAAGCGCCCGAACAGCACGCTCTTGCCGCCGTGGCGGTGGAAGAAGTCGACGCCGCGGTTGACCAGCCGCGGGTAGTTGCGGAACGGCCACAGGGTGCGCAGCTGCTGGCGGTAGTGACGGCCGATCCAGAAGCTCAGGCCGTCGCCGAGCACCGCGCCGGCGAAGGCCCAGGCCAGCGTCGGCCACAGCTCGAGGTGGCCGAGCCCGACCAGCGTGCCGATGCCGAACAGCAGCAGCGCGCCGGGCATGAACAGCCCGACGATGGCCAGCGACTCGCTGAACGCGACCAGCCAGACGGCGAGGCCGGCCCAGTGCGGGTGGGCCGTGATCCACGCCAGCAGCGCGTCCATCGCCAGTGGCCCGGTTCAGCCGGCGCGGCCGGCCCGCTGCCCGCTCAGGCGGCCAGCGTGGCCAGCACGCGGCGCGCGGCGGCGAGCGTCGCCTCGAGCTCGGCGTCGCCGTGCGCCGCGGAGACGAACCCGGCCTCGAACGCCGACGGCGCCAGGTAGACCCCCTCGTCGAGCATGCCGTGGAAGAAGCGCTTGAAGCGCTCGGCGTCGCAGGCCATCACGTCGGCGAACGAGGCGACCGACTTCGCCGCGGTGAAGAACAGCCCGAACATGCCGCCGACGCGGTTGCTGGTGAACGGGATGCCGGCGGCGTCGGCCGCGGCCTGCAGGCCGTCGCACAGGCGCGCGACCTTGGCCTCGAGGTCGGCGTAGAAGCCCGGCTGGGAGACGATCTCCAGCGTCGCCAGCCCGGCCGCCAGCGCCACCGGGTTGCCGGACAGCGTGCCGGCCTGGTAGACCGGGCCGACCGGCGCCAGGTGCTGCATCACCGCGCGCTTGCCGGCGAGCGCGGCCACCGGCAGGCCGCCGCCGATCACCTTGCCCAGGGTGGTCAGGTCGGGCACGACCCCGTACAGCGCCTGCGCGCCGCCGAGGGCGACGCGGAAACCGGTCATCACCTCGTCCAGGATCAGCACGCTGCCGTGGGCGTCGCACAGCTCGCGCAGCCCTGCGAGGAAGCCCGGGCGCGGCGGCACGCAGTTCATGTTGCCGGCGACCGGCTCGACGATGACGCAGGCGATCCCGGCGCCGAGCTCGGCGAAGGCGGCGCGGCAGGCGTCGAGGTCGTTGTAGGGCAGCGTCAGCGTGTGCGCGGCGAGCGCCGCCGGCACGCCGGGCGAGGTCGGCACGCCGAGGGTCAGGGCCCCGGAGCCGGCCTTGATCAGCAGCGAGTCGGAGTGGCCGTGGTAGCAGCCCTCGAACTTGACGATGGTGTCGCGCCCGGTGAAGCCACGCGCGAGGCGCAGCGCGGTCATGGTCGCCTCGGTGCCGGAGCTGACCATGCGCACCAT
>DATCZX010000078.1:0-4477 GCA_036525695.1 Gammaproteobacteria bacterium
GCCGGTGCAGCTCCAGCGGGCCCGGCTCGGGGCCGCTGCCGACCAGGAAACGCTCCAGGCGGAGCGCGCGCAGCAGGGCGGATGGCAGGCGCAAGCCGGGCTCCGTCAGGGGATCGCCACCGCCTCGAGCAGGCCGCGGGCGAGCGCCGCCGGGCTCAGCGGGCGGCTCTCGTCGGCGGCATGCAGGCGGTGGCCGACCACCGCCGGCAGCACCGCCTGGATGTCCTCGGGCTGCACGTGGTCGCGGCCCGCGAACAGCGCCCACGCCTGCGCCGCGCGCAGCAGCGCCAGCCCGGCGCGCGGGGACAGGCCGCTGCGGTAGTCGGGCACGCCGCGGGTGTGCGCCAGCAGCGCCTGCACGTAGTCGAGCAGCGCGTCGCCGACGTGCACCCCGGGCACCTGCCGCTGCAGCGCGGGCAGCGTCTCCGGCTCCAGGCACGGCGCCAACTCGGCGAGCAGGTCGCGGCGGTCGGCGCCGCGCAGCAGCTCGCGCTCGGCGGCGCTGTCCGGGTAGCCGATCTCGAGGCGCATCAGGAAGCGGTCGAGCTGCGACTCCGGCAGCGGGAAGGTGCCGACCTGGTAGGCCGGGTTCTGCGTGGCGATGACGAAGAACGGTGCCGGCAGCGGCCGCGTCTCGCCCTCGATGGTCACCTGGCGCTCCTCCATCGCCTCGAGCAGCGCGCTCTGCGCCTTCGGCGTGGCGCGGTTGATCTCGTCGGCCAGCACCACCTGCGCGAACACCGGCCCGGGGTGGAACTTGAAGCCGCCGGCGCCGCTGTCGTAGACCGCGACGCCGAGAATGTCGGCCGGCAGGAGATCGCTGGTAAACTGGATCCGGTTGAAGCGCAGGCCGAGCAGCCGGGCCAGCACCTGGGCCAGCGTGGTCTTGCCGACGCCGGGCAGGTCCTCGATCAGCAGGTGGCCGCGGGCCACCAGGCAGGTCAGCGCCAGGCGCACCGTGTGCCGCTTGCCGAGGATGATCCGGCCGGCCTGTTCCGTGACTTTGTCGAGTGTTGCCTGCATGGTCCTGCCGTTCGATCCCCGCCGCTGGCCGCAGGTTCCCTGCCGGGCGCGGCGCGTGAGCTGCAAGGGTAGCAGCACGCCACGCGCCGGGCAGCCCGGGCGGTCGCAGCGATGAGCGGCAACTCGCTGCTGTTCTCGACCTTCCTGATCTTCACCGGCGCGGCGCTGTTCGCGACGCTGGCGATGTTCGCGCGCCAGGCGCTGCCGCTCGCCTACATCCTGCTCGGGGTGCTGGTCGGGCCGTGGGGTCTCGGCCTGGTCGCCGACCCGGAGCAGATCCAGGACATCGCGCAGATCGGCATCATCTTCCTGCTGTTCCTGCTCGGCCTGAACCTGAAACCGCAGGACCTGCTGCAGATGTTCGGCAAGGCCAGCATGGTGACGCTGGTCAGCTCGGGGGTGTTCGCGCTGCTCGGCGCCGCGGTCGCGCTGCTGTTCGGCTACACCGTGGCCGAGGCGCTGGTGGTCGGCGCGGCGATGATGTTCTCGAGCACCATCATCGGCCTCAAGCTGCTGCCGACGACCATGCTGCACCACCAGCACATCGGCGAGATCATCATCTCGATCCTGCTGCTGCAGGACCTGGTCGCGATCGTGATCCTGCTGCTGGTGCAGGGCGGCGGCGGCCTGGCGTTCGGCGAGATGGCGCTGCTGGCGGTCGGGCTGCCGCTGCTGGTCGGGCTGGCGTTCCTCGGCGACCGCTACCTGCTGCTGCCGCTGATCGCGCGCTTCGACACCATCCAGGAGTACGTCTTCCTGCTCGCGATCGGCTGGTGCCTGGGCTTCGCCGAGCTGGCCGGGGTGCTCGGCATGTCGCACGAGATCGGCGCGTTCATCGCCGGGGTGTCGATCGCCACCAGCCCGATCGCGCTGTTCATCGCCGACAGCCTGCGCCCGCTGCGCGACTTCTTCCTGGTGATGTTCTTCTTCTCGCTCGGCGCCGGCTTCGAGCTGCCGGCGCTCGGCGGCGTGTTCGTGCCGGCACTGCTGCTGGCGCTGCTCAGCCTATCGGTCAAGCCGCTGCTGTTCCGCGTGCTGCTGGTGCGCGCCGGCGAGACCGAGCGCCGCTCGCGCGAGGTCGGCGTGCGCCTGGCGCAGATCAGCGAGTTCTCGCTGCTGATCGCGGTGGCGGCGCTGGGCTCGGGGCTGATCGGCGTCCAGGCGAGCTACCTGGTGCAGCTGGCGACGCTGCTGAGCTTCGCGCTGTCGTCGGTCTACGTGGTGCGCAAGTACCCGACGCCGATCGCGGTCAGCGCCAGGCTGCGCCGGGATTGATCCAACCAGACGGAGGGGCACGCATGAGTGCAGGCGACGGTAGCGCGGAGGCGCGCAGGGCGGCCCAGGTGGCGATCGACGCCGGGCTCGAGCACCACCGCGACGGCGAGCTGGCGGAGGCGCTCGACTGCTACGCCGAGGCGATCGGGCACGACGCCAGCCACGCCGACGCGCACAACCTGCAGGGGCTGGCGCTGCTCGCCTGCGACGAGCTCGAGGGTGCCCAGGCCGCGGTCGAGCGCGCGGTGGCGCTGCAGCCCGGGATCGCCCACTACCGCGTCAGCCTCGGCAAGGTGCTGCTGCGGCAGGGCGACAGCGGTGCGGCCGGCGAGGCGTTCTCGGCCGCGCTCGAGCTCGACCCGGCCCTGGTCGAGGCGCACAACGACCTCGGCAACGCGCGCCTGGCGGCCGGCGACCGCGACGGCGCCATCGCCAGCTACAGCGCCGCGCTCGAGCAGGACCCGGAATACCCGCTGGCGGCGCTGAACCTGGCCAGCACGCTGCAGGAGGAGGGGCGCCACGCCGAGGCCGAGCAGCGCTACCGCGACCTGCTGCGCGACCACCCGGGGCACGTCGAGGCGCGCTCCCGGCTGGCGCTGCTGGTCGGCGGCGACGGTCGTTACGAGGAGGCGCTGGAGCTCTGCGTGCGCTGCCGGCTGCAGCAGCCGGACGACCCGGTGCTGGCCCAGCGGATGCTCTACTTCGCCGCGCTGGCCGGGCGCTGGGAACACCACCGCGCGGCGCTGCGCGGGCTGGCAAAGGAGTTGCGCGAGGAGTTGGCCGAGGTGCTCGACGGCCACAGCCTGCAGCAGGCGGCGGCCGAGTGCCGCCGCAGCGCCGGCGGCTAGTCGCGCGCGACCTCGACCCGGCGCGGCTGCAGCACCCGCTCCAGCTCGCCCGGCGCCAGTCCCACCAGCAGCCCGCGGCGGCCGCCGTTGATGTAGATCCGCGGCAGCGCGGCGACCGACGCCTCGAGGCAGACCGGCAGCGGCCGGCGGGTGCCGAACGGGCTGATGCCGCCGACCTCGTAGCCGGTCACGCGGTGCGCGGTGGCCGGGTCGACCGGCTCCACCGCCTTGACCCCGAGCTGGCGGGCCAGCGCCTTGGTCGAGACCTGGCGGTCGCCGTGCATCAGCACCAGCAGCGGCCGCGCGCGCTCGTCGGCCAGCACCAGCGTCTTGATCACCGCGTGTTCGTCGACCCCGGCCTGGCTGGCGAAGCGCGCGGTGCCGCCGCCGTCGACGTAGTCGTAGGGGTGCTCGGTGAAGGCGACGCCGGCCGCGCGCAGCGCGTGGAGCGCGCGGGTCACCGGCAGCTTCTTGCCCATCTCACCCGGTCACCGCGCAAGAGAAAGCCCGGGCACCTCGCGGTGCCCGGGCTGCGGGTCGACGGGCCGCCGGCATCAGCCGTTGACGAAGGCCACGCCCTTGGCGATGTTGCCCCTGAGCTCGTCGAGCATCGCGTCGCACAGCCCCTGCTCGCGCGCGCTCAGCGGGCCGGTCGGCAGGATCTCCTCGACGCCGCTCGGGCCCAGGCGCACCGGTTGCGCGAAGTAGTCGGCCGGGCCGTCCTCGACCGCGACGAAGCAGCAGGCGACGTTCATGTCGCCGGCCAGGCCGCGCGCCAGCTGCAGCGTGAAGCGGGCGCCGGCGTCGGCCATCGACAGCGTCGCCGAGCCGCCGCCGGCCTTCGCCTCGACCACCTCGGTGCCGGCGTTCTGGATCTTCGGCACCAGCAGGTCGAGCTCGGCGTCGCTGAACTGCACGTGCTGCTGGGAGAGCAGCGGCAGGATGGTGTTGCCGGAGTGGCCGCCGATCACGGTGACGTCGACGTCGGCGGGGTTGATCCCCTTGAGCTCGCCGACGAAGGTGTTGGAACGGATGATGTCGAGCATGGTCACGCCGAACACGCGGCGCGGGTCGTAGACGCCGGCCTTCTTCAGCGTCTCGGCGGCGATCGGCACGGTCGAGTTGACCGGGTTGGTGATGATCGCGTAGCACGCCTTCGGCGCCACCCTGGCCCCGGTCTCGACCAGCTTCTGCACGATGCCGGCGTTGACGTTGAACAGGTCGTCGCGGGTCATCCCCGGCTTGCGCGGCACGCCGGCCGGGATGACGATGATGTCGGCGTCGGCGACCGCGGCCTCGAGGTCGTCGACGGCGTGGCCGGTCACCCTGAC
>DATCZX010000079.1:0-2804 GCA_036525695.1 Gammaproteobacteria bacterium
GGCAGGATCAGCAGGGTGCTCTTGAGCAGGGTCTTCATCATCGTGACTCCGTGGTTGGTGATCGATGCAGATCCCGAAGGACCTTGGAGAGAAGCGTAGGCCGGCCAGGCTGAACCGGAACTGAACGATAGCTAGTCGGCGGGCACGGCGCCAGTCGTTTCGGCACCCGCGGCCGCCTGCAGCTCGCGGCGGACGAAGTTGATGTGCAGGCGCAGGTTGAACAGCTGGTCGGCGTACGAGAGCGGCACGTTGAGCAGCGCCACCTCGTGCTCGATCCGCGCGAGCTCGGCGTAGGCCCAGTCGCGGGTCTGCGCATCGGGCGTGCCGAGGATGCGCCCCTCGACGGTGCGCAGGTCCCGGTACCAGCGGTAGATGCGCGAGCGCACCCGCCAGCGGTAGGTCGGCGGGACGATCTTGAACAGCGGGATCAGCAGCGTCAGCAGCGGCACCAGCATCACCTTCAGCCGGTCGACCAGCGTCGCCGCCCAGAACGGCAGGTAGCGCTGCAGGAAGGGCGGCCCGCTGGCGTGGTAGTGCGCCGCCTCGGCGCGCAGCGGCAGGCCGGTGCCCTGCGCCGACGGGAAGCTGCCCGGCGCGGCGAACGCGTCACCCCCGCCGTGGACCTCGGTGGCGGCCTGCAGCAGCAGCACCGCCAGCGCCGGGTGGAGCCCCTCCCCGGCCACCAGCGTCGCCGCCGGCGCGAGCAGGCGCACGTCGTGCGCGGGGATGCCGGCCGCGAGGTCGACCAGCCCGGCGGGCAGCAGCACGCGGTCGAGGAACCGGAACAGCCGCGCGTAGGCCTCGGCACGGCCGAAGTCGAGCAGCACCAGCTGCGGGTCGCGCAGCAGCGCATCGACCGACGGCGCGCTCGGCGCGGCGACCACGAACAGGGCGTCGACCTCGCCGCTGCGCAGCGCCGCCGCGGCGGCCTGGCCGCCCAGCGGCAGGAACGCGCTGTTGCCGGCATCGACCGCGTTGCGGGCCAGCAGCTGCGTCGCCACCGCGCGCGTGCCGCTGCCCTCCGCGCCCAGGGCCAGCCGTTTGCCGCGCAGGTCGCGCAGGTCGGCGAGGCCTCCCGGCGCGCGCAGGAACACCCACAGCGGCTCGTGGTAGAGGCTGGCGAGCGCCGCCAGGCCGGGGACCGCGGCCGGGTCGGCGAGGCCGCCCTGGACCAGCGCCGCGTCGACCTCGCCACGCCGCAGCAGCGCGAGGTTCTCGACCGAGCCGGCACTCTGGCGCAGTTCCACGCGGACGCCGCTGCGGGCGAGGATCTCGCGGTAGCGCAGGCCGAACTGGTGGTAGGCCCCGTCGACGCCGCCGGTCGCCAGCACCAGGCTGCGCGGCGGCGCCGGCTCGACGAACTGGTAGGCGACGATGAAGCCGAGCAGCGTCAGCAGCAGCGCCGGGGCGACGATGCTCCAGCGCTCCTGCCCTCCGCTCGTGCGCATCGCCGCGCCGCCTCAGGCCGCCTGCGCCGGTGCCACCGTGTGCAGGTGCACGTCGCGCTGCGGGAACGGGATCGACACCCCCTCCGCGTCGAAGCGCGTCTTGATCGTCTGCAGCAGGTCGAAGTGGACGGGCCAGTAGTCGCCCGAGTTGACCCATGGCCGCACGGCGAAATTGACGCTGTTGTCGGCCAGCTCGAGCACGCCGATGGTCGGCGCCGGTTCCGGCAGCACGCGCGGCTCGGCCGCCAGGATCTCCTGCAGCAGCGCCTTGACCCGCTGCAGGTCGTCGCCGTAGCTGACCCCGATCACCAGGTCGAGCCGGCGCGTCGGCTTGGCCGAGAAGTTGACGATGGTGCCGTCGAGCATCTGCCCGTTGGGCACGATCACCGTCTTGTTGTCGCCGGTGCGCATCTGCACGGTGAAGATGTTCATCTCCTCGACGATCCCCGCGGTGCCGCCGCCCTCGACGAAGTCGCCGACGCGGAACGGGCGGAAGATCAGGATCAGCACCCCGGCGGCGAAGTTCTGCAGCGAGCCCTGCAGCGCCAGGCCGATGGCCAGGCCGGCGGCGCCGAGCACCGCGATGAACGAGGTGGTCTGGATGCCGAGCTGGCCGAGCGCGGCGAGCACGACGAAGGTCAGCAGCGCGAAATAGACGATGTTGGCCACGAACGAGACCAGCATCGGGTCGGTCTTGCTGCGTTCCATGACCCGGCGCAGCACCCGCCGGGCCCAGCCGGCGGCCCAGCGGCCGATGACCAGGATCGCGATCGCGGCGAGCAGCTTCAGGCCGTAGACGGCGACCAGTTCCTGGGCGGTTTCGAGCATGTTTTCCATGGTTCCTTCCTGAGGGATCTGCACGTGGGACAAGCCTAGCGCACTCGGCTGCGCAGGGGGTTGACCGGTCTCAGTCGCCCGCCAGTGCCTTCAGCCCCGCGAGAAAATCGGCCAGCGACGCGGCCAGCTCGCGCTGCGTGCCGCGCGACAGCTGCTCGCGCAGCACCGCGCCGCTGTCGAGGTCGACGCTGTAGAGCTGGTCGGGGTCGTCGGCGCAGGCGAAGAACAGCGACGGCGACTGGCCGCGGCGACGGCGCTGCAGCACGTGGCCGAGCTGGTTGGCGACCAGCCGCTCCTGGTCCTCCGGGTTCCACAGCTGCAACAGCTCGACGCGCCCGTAGAGCCCGCCGGTCGGCAGCGTCTCGGACCAGTAACGTCCGAAGTAGGCCTCCCAAGCCGCGGGCAGCGGCCGCTCGAGCGCAGCGGCGAGGCCGGAGAAATCGGGCGGTTCGGTCCGGCGCAGCGGCTGCCACGCGACCAGGCCGTCGGCGTCCGGCGTGCCGTGCAGGCAGGGGGACG
>DATCZX010000080.1:0-5431 GCA_036525695.1 Gammaproteobacteria bacterium
GTGCTGACGGTGTGGGTGTCGATGTCGGCGTCGAGCGGCACGCTGCTCGAGCTGACCGCGAGCGCGTTCTCGCTGATCGTGATCGGCTCGCTGGCGGTCCACCTCGCGCTGCTCGGCCTGTGCGCCGCGACCGGCAGGGGGCTGCGGCTCGGCTACCGCGAGCGCACCGCGCTGCTGTTCGTCGTCGCGCAGAAGACCCTGCCGGTGGCCATCGGGGTACTGACCGGGCTCAATGCCCCGATCGCCGGCGCGCTGGTAGTGTGCATCGTGTTCCATTTCGCGCAGTTGATGCTCGATTCGCTGATCGCTGCCCGGATGCGCCGCGGGGCTGCCGCGCACGCCGGCTGAGTGGAACGTGCGCGGCCGCTCCACGGTCGCCTTGCCACTTGATCCGAACGGCTTGGCAGTCCCCCCGGAAGCTGCTAGGTTCAGCGGGTAGACCGATAACAGACGATCCCCGGGTACGGGGACGCCACTACACCGAAGGAGTCAGCATGAAGACGAAGAGCCTGTTCCGCACCGCGGCCCTGCCGCTGGCGATGGCGCTGGCCGTGGGGACCGGCACGGCATCCGCGCAGGACAAGATCGTCCTCGGCGCGGCCGTGTCGATCACCGGCAAGTACTCGACCAACGGCCAGAACACCAAGGACGGCTACGACCTGGCGGTCAAGCGCATCAACGAGATGGGCGGGGTCAAGGTCGGCGACAAGACCTACCAGCTCGAGATCATCTACTACGACGACGAGTCGACCCCGGCGCGCGGCGCGCAGCTGGCCGAGCGCCTGATCGAGCAGGACAAGGTCAAGTTCCTGCTCGGGCCGTACAGCTCCGGCCTGACCAAGGCGATCGCCCCGGTCACCGAGAAGTACGGCGTGCCGATGGTCGAGGGCAACGGCGCCTCGCGGGCGCTGTTCCAGCAGGGCTACAAGTACCTGTTCGCGGTGCTGTCGACCTCGGAGCAGTACCTGGCGTCGGCGGTCGCGCTGGCCGCCGAGCAGGCGGAGAAGGCCGGCAAGAAGCCGGGCGACGTCAAGGTCGCCGGCGTGTTCGAGAACGACCCGTTCTCGCAGGACGTGCGTGCCGGCGTGCTCGAGGATGCCGGGAAGCTCGGCATGAAGGTGGTGATCGACGACAAGCTGCCGCCCGAGATCAACGACATGGCCCCGTCGCTGACCAAGGCGCGCGCGCTGAAGCCCGACATCCTGATCGTTTCCGGCCACGCCAAGGGCGCGGCGCTGGCGATCAACCAGATCTCGGAGATGAAGGTCGACGTGCCGATGCTGGCGATGACCCACTGCGACTCGGCCAAGATCATCGAGAAGTACGGCAAGGCGGCCGAGTACGCGCTGTGCGCGACCCAGTGGGATCGCGGTCTCAGCTACCGTGACGACTGGTTCGGCACCGCCGAGGAGTACGCGGTGCTCTTCGAGAAGGAGTTCAACTACGCGCCGCCGTACCAGGCCGCGGAGTCGACCGCCTCGGTGCTGACCTTCGTCGACGCCTTCCAGCGCGCCGGCACGCTCGACCAGGCCAAGGTCCGCGACGCGCTGGCCGCGACCGACATGCAGACCTTCTACGGCAACATCAAGTTCGACGAGACCGGCAAGAACATCGCCAAGCCGATGGTGCTCTACCAGGTGCAGGACGGCGAGTTCAAGGTCGTCGCGCCGACCAAGTGGGCCTCGGCCAAGCTGCGTCACCCGACGCCGCCCTGGTCGCAACGCTGAGTTGACGGCACCTGCCGGCGCCGCCCGTGCGGCGGCGCCGGTGGGCGGTCGCACGCGCGCCTGCGTGCGGCAACCCGTGAGAAAGGCCTGGCGTGGATAGCCTGCAGATCCTCTTCGATGCCCCGATCCTGAACGTCCAGCTGCTGCTGGACGGGCTGCTGATCGGCGCCATCTTCGCGCTGGCCGCCTACGGCATGGCGCTGGTCTGGGGCGTGATGAACATCATCAACGTCGCCCAGGGCGAGTTCGTGATGCTCGGCGGCTTCGTCGCGGTGCTGCTCGCCGACGCCGGCATCCACCCGCTGTTCGGGGTCCCGCTGGCGACCGTGGTGTTGTACGCCGTCGGCTGGGGGCTCTACCGGACCATCGTCTTCCGGGTGGTCGACCGCGACCTGTTCATCTCGATCCTCGCCACCTTCGGCATCAGCATCCTGCTGCAGCAGCTGGCCAACCAGGTGTTCGGTGCCGACGTGCGCAGCGCCGAGGGTGGCATGGGCACGCTGTTCCTGTTCGACGGCATGGTCACCGTGGGCTGGATCAAGGTGCTCGCCTGCGCCGTCGCGCTGCTGACCGGCGTCGCGCTGTGGCTGTTCCTGAAGCACTCGCGGCTCGGCCAGGCGATCCGCGCCACCGCGCAGAACGCCCGCGCCGCGCGCATCCTCGGCATCGACACCGACCGCGTCTACGCCGCCACCTACGCGCTGAACGCGGCGATCTGCGGCGCCGCCGGCGCGCTGGTGGCGATGATCTGGATCGTCCACCCGTACCTCGGGCTGGCGTTCACGCTGCGCTCGTTCGTCATCGTCATCGTCGCCGGGCTCGGCAACCTGCTCGGCGTGGTGGTCTCGGGGCTCGGCCTCGGCGCGGCCGAGAGCTTCGCCGGGTTCGTCTTCGGGGCCGAGTTCCAGGCCGCGTTCACCTTCAGCCTGCTGGTGGTGATCCTGGTGCTGCGCAGCCGCCTGCTGGCGCGCAAGCGCCGTTACCTGAAGTGAGCCCGATGCACCGGCTGGACCGCTCCCTGCTGATCGCCGTGGCGCTGCTCGGGCTGGTGGCCCCGCTGCTGCTGCCGGCCTACACGGCGCAGCTGGCGATGCTCTGGGTGATGGTGATCTTCGCCCTGACCTGGGACCTGCTCGGCGGCCAGATGGGCTACAACTCGTTCGGCAACATCGTCTTCCTCGGCATGGGCATGTACGCCTGCGCGGTGATCCAGCGCGACAGCGGCCTCGACTACCACAGCGCGCTGTTCGTCGGCATGCTCGTCGGCGCGGTGCTCGCCACGGCGTTCTCGGCGCTGCTCGGGGCCGGCGTGCTCGGCATGCGCGGCCACTACTTCGCCATCTGCACCCTCGGCCTCGGCGTCGCCGCCGGCGAGATCGCCAGCGGCTGGGACTACATCGGCGCCGGTTCCGGCATGGTCACGCCGGTCCACCCGGGCGAGGTGGGCGAGCGCAACCTGTTCTTCTACTACCTGTTCTTCGCCATCACCGTGGCCACCTTCTTCACCCTGCGGCGGCTCTACTCCGGGCGTTTCGGGCTGGCGATCAACGCCATCCGCGACGACGAGGACAAGGCCGAGGCGATGGGCCTGCAGACGACGCGCTACAAGACCGTCGCCTGGTGCGTCGCGGCGTTCTTCCTCGGCCTCTCCGGCGGCGCGCTGGGCAACCTGATCGGCTTCATCGACCCGCGCGACGTCGCCTTCTCGGGCGCCACCTTCGGCGTCTGGATGGTGCTGATGGCGATCCTCGGCGGCAAGGGCACGCTGTGGGGGCCGGTGCTCGGCGCGCTGATCTTCCACGTCACCCAGGAGCTGTTCTGGAGCTACCTGCTCGGCTGGCAGCGGGTCGCGCTCGGCGCGCTGATCGTGCTGATCGTGGTCTTCTTCCCGCAGGGCATCCTCGGCTGGGCGCGCGAGCGCTGGCCCGAGCGCTTCGGGCAGCGCGTCGAGCCCGGCGCGGCAGACGGCGAGGAGGGCAGGGCATGAGCGCGCTGCTCGAGGTCGACGGCGTCTCCAAGCACTTCGGCGGCATCGTCGCCAACCGCGGCATCACGCTCAGCGTGTCGCAGGGCTCGATCGTCGGCCTGATCGGCCCGAACGGCTCCGGCAAGACCACGCTGTTCAACTCGATCGTCGGCTTCCACCCGGTCGACGAGGGCTCGATCCGCTTCGACGGGCGCGAGATCACGCGCATGCGCGTGCCCGAGATCGCCCGCCTGGGGATGCTGCGCACGTTCCAGCAGACGCGCATCTACGGCCTGATGGACTGCGTGAAGAACCTGCTGATCAGCGTGCCGCACGCCAGGCAGGGGCTGCTCGACATGCTCGCGCCGTTCCCCGCCGAGGAGACCGAGAAGGCCGAGGCGCTGCTCGAGTTCGTCGGCCTCTACGGCAAGCGCCGCCTGCTCGCCGGGGACCTGTCGTTCGGCCAGCAGAAGCTGCTCGAGTTCGCCATGGCGCTGATGAACCAGCCGAAGCTGCTGCTGCTCGACGAGCCCACCGCGGGCATCAACCCGACGCTGATCAACGGGCTGGTCGAGCGCCTGCGCCAGGCCAACGAGCAGCTCGGCATCACCCTGCTGGTGATCGAGCACAACATGCGCGTGATCATGAACCTGGCGCAGCACATCCACTGCATGTCGCGTGGCGAGCTGCTCGCCGCGGGCACCCCGGACGAGATCCAGAACGACCAGCGGGTGATCGATGCCTACCTCGGGGCGCACTGACGTGAGCAGCGACGCCGAAGCCCGGCGCAAGCGCCTCAGCGGCTACGGCCTGGGCACGGTCGACACCGTGCTGTCGGTCGACGAGGTCACGCGCGAGGCGGAGAAGATCGCCGCCGACGGTCCTGCGCGCGACGCGCTGCGCGCCCTGGTCCCCGGCGAGCCCGTGGTCTCGATCGACGGCCTGGTCGCCGGGTACGGGCGCATGGAGATCCTGCACGGTCTCGACCTCTACGCCGGTCGCGGGCAGTCGCTGTGCCTGATCGGACCGAACGGCGCCGGCAAGTCGACCGTGCTGCACTCGATCTTCGGCTTCACCAACATCACCGGCGGTACGATCCGCGTCGCCGGCGACGACGTCACCGCGCTGACGCCGAAGGACAAGCTGCGCCGCGCCGGCATCGCCTACATCCTGCAGGACAACTCGGTGTTCCCCGACATGACCGTCGAGGAGAACCTCTACATGGGCGGCTACCTGCTCGACAGTGCCGCGCAGGCGCGCGAGTCGGCCGAGCAGGTGTTCGCCAAGTACCCGCGGCTCAACGAGCGGCGCAAGCAGCGCGCCGGCGTGCTCTCGGGCGGTGAACGGCGGCTGCTGGAGATCTCCCGCGCGCTGGTGATGCAGCCGGAGGTGCTGCTGGTCGACGAGCCGTCGATCGGCCTCGAGCCGCGCTTCATCGACATGGTGTTCGAGATCCTGCGCGGCCTGCAGCACGACGACGGCAAGACCATCATCCTGGTCGAGCAGAACGCGAAGAAGGGGCTCGAGTTCGCCGACCTCGGCTACGTGCTGGTCTCCGGCCAGCTGGCGCTGGCCGGGCGCGGCGACGACCTGCTCGAGAACCCCGACGTCGGGCGGCTGTTCCTCGGCGGCTGAGCCGCGGTCCGAGGCCGCTGCAGCGAGCTTGAGGAGGGGGGCATGAGGAGGGGGTCAGAGTAAGCCCTCCAACCACCACGCCCAGACTGGCGTGCGAGGCGGC
>DATCZX010000081.1:0-18812 GCA_036525695.1 Gammaproteobacteria bacterium
GAGCTCGCCGGCGAGCGCGTCGACATCATCCCCTACGACGACAACGTCGCGCAGTTCGTGATCAACGCGATGCAGCCCGCCGAGGTGGTCTCGATCGTGGTCGACGAGGAGCGCCGCTCGATGGACCTGGCGATCGAGGAGGAGCAGCTGTCGCAGGCGATCGGCCGCGGCGGCCAGAACGTGCGCCTGGCCTCGCAGCTGAGCGGCTGGGAGCTCAACGTGATGAACGTCGAGGAGGCCGAGGCGAAGAGCGAGGCCGAGGCGGCCAAGGCCCAGGCCGCGTTCATGGAGCAGCTCGACGTCGACGGCGAGCTGGCGGCGATCCTGGTCCAGGAGGGCTACCTGTCGGTCGAGGAGATCGCCTACGTGCCCGAGCAGGAGCTGCTCGAGATCGAGGAGTTCGATGCCGATATCGTCTCCGAGCTGCGCAACCGCGCCCGCGACGTGCTGCTGATGCAGGCGATCGCCAAGGAGGAGCGGCTGGACGCCGTGGAGCCGGCGGAGGACCTGCTGGGCATGGAGGGGATGGAGCGCAAGCTGGCGTTCGAGCTGGCCAGCCGCGGCATCGTCACCATGGAGGATCTCGCCGAGCAGGACGTCGACACCCTGATGGAACTCGACGGCATGGACGAAGAGCGTGCCGGCACGCTGATCATGACCGCACGGGCCCCGTGGTTCGCCGACGAGGCCCAGGGCTGATCAGCAGGGGAGAGAGCGCATGTCCGAAACTACCGTCAAACAACTCGCCGAGGTCGTCGGCACCCCGGTAGACCGCCTGCTGGAACAGTTCGCCGAGGCCGGCCTGTCCAAGGACGGCCCCGACGCGGTGGTCGACGACCAGGAGAAGTTCCGCCTGCTGCAGCACCTGCGCGAGACGCACGGCAAGAAGCCGAGCAGCGACCCGGCCACGCAGCCGCGCACGGTGACGCTGAAGCGCACCCAGCACAGCCAGGTGCGGCAGACCACCACCGGCCCCGGCGGCCAGCTGCGCAAGCGCACCGTCAGCGTCGAGGTGCGCCGCGCCAAGACCTACGTCAAGCGCCCGCAGCAGGCCGACATCGACGCCGACCGCGCGGTCGCCGAGGAGGCGCGCAAGGCACTCGAGGACCTGGCCCGCGCGCGCCAGGCCGACGAGGAGCGGATCCACGCGGTCGACGCCAAGCGCCGCGATGCCGAGGCCGAGCGCCGCCGCCAGGCCGAGGAGGAGGCGCAGCGGGCCGCCGAGGAGGAGGCCGCGCGCAAGGCGGTCGAGGAGGAGGTCGCGCGCAAGGCGGCCGAGGAGGAGCTGGCGCGCAAGGAGGCGGAGACCCAGGCCAAGGCCAAGGCGAGCGTGGTGCCGGGCCGGGCCAAGCCCGAGCGGGCCAAGCCGGACCGGGCCAAGGCCGGGCGCGGCGACCGCGGCGGGCGCGAGAGCCGCTACGGCCGCGAGGAGCTGCACGTCGCCAGCGACAAGAGCGGCAAGCGCCGCGGCAAGCCGGCGCGCCGCGAGCGCGGCGTGCGCCCGAGCACCAGCGAGCACGGCTTCACCCGGCCGACCGCCCCGGTGGTGCGCGAGGTGACCATCCCCGAGACGCTGACGGTCGCCGAGCTGGCGCAGAAGATGGCGGTCAAGGCCGCCGAGGTGATCAAGTGCATGATGCAGATGGGCGTTATGGCGACCATCAACCAGGTGCTCGACCAGGAGACCGCCTCGCTGGTGGTCGAGGAGATGGGCCACAAGCCCAAGCTGGTCAGCGACATCGACATCGAGGCGACCCTGCAGAGCACGGCCGAGGGTGACGTCGAGAAGCGCCGCCGCCCGCCGGTGGTGACCATCATGGGCCACGTCGACCACGGCAAGACCTCGCTGCTCGACTTCATCCGGCGCAGCAAGGTGGCCGACGGCGAGGCCGGCGGCATCACCCAGCACATCGGCGCGTACCACGTCGAGACCGACCGCGGCATGGTGACCTTCCTCGACACCCCGGGCCACGAGGCGTTCACCGCGATGCGGGCGCGCGGCGCCAAGGCCACCGACATCGTGGTGCTGGTGGTCGCCGCCGACGACGGCGTGATGCCGCAGACCATCGAGGCGGTGCAGCACTCGAAGGCCGGCGGCGTGCCGCTGGTGGTCGCGGTGAACAAGATCGACAAGTCCGATGCCGACCCGGACCGCGTCAAGCAGGAGCTGAGCAAGTACGAGGTGATCCCCGAGGAGTGGGGCGGCGAGACCCAGTTCGTGCACGTCTCGGCCAAGACCGGCGAGGGCGTCGAGCAGCTGCTCGAGTCGATCCTGCTGCAGGCCGAGGTGATGGAGCTGGAGGCGCCGTTCGACGGCCCGGCGCGCGGCGTGGTGCTGGAGTCGCGCCTGGACAAGGGCCGCGGCCCGGTGGCGACGGTGCTGGTGCAGAGCGGCGTGCTGCGCCGCGGCGACGTGCTGCTGACCGGCAGCGAGTTCGGCCGCGTCCGCGCGCTGTTCGACGAGAACGGTGCCGCGGTGCAGAGCGTCGGCCCGTCGATGCCGGCCGAGGTGCTCGGCCTGTCGGGCACGCCGAACGCCGGCGACGAGGTCGCGGTGCACGAGGACGAGCGCAAGGTGCGCGAGATCGCGCTGTTCCGCCAGGGCAAGTTCCGCGAGGTGCGGCTGGCCAAGGCGCAGGCGGCGAAGCTCGAGAACGTCTTCTCGCAGATGGAGTCCGGCGCCGCCAAGGATCTCAACGTGGTGATCAAGGCCGACGTGCAGGGCAGCGTCGAGGCGCTGCGCGACGCGCTGACCAAGCTGTCGACCGACGAGGTCCGGGTGCGCGTGGTCGCCTCCGGCGTCGGCGGCATCACCGAGTCCGACGTCAACCTCGCGGTGGCCTCGCAGGCGGTGATGTTCGGCTTCAACGTGCGCGCCGACGGTTCGGCGCGGCGGCTGGCCGCGGATTCGGGGGTCGACCTGCGCTACTACAGCGTGATCTACGACATCATCGAGGACGTCCGCCAGGCGCTCACCGGCATGCTCTCGCCGGAGATGCGCGAGGAGATCATCGGCCTGGCCGAGGTGCGCGACGTGTTCCGCTCGCCGAAGTTCGGCGCCATCGCCGGCTGCCTGGTGATGGAGGGCGTGGTCAAGCGCAACAACCCGATCCGCGTGCTGCGCGACAACGTGGTGATCTTCGAGGGCGAGCTGGAGTCGCTGCGGCGCTTCAAGGACGACGTCAACGAGGTGCGTGCCGGCACCGAGTGCGGCATCGGCGTGAAGAACTACAACGACGTCAAGCCGGGCGACCAGATCGAGGTCTACGAACGGATCAAGGTGCAGCGCGAGCTGTAGGACGCGACGCGGCGGGCCGTGACGGCCGCCACAGCGGGATGCGACGTCGATGCCGAGGGAATTCAGCCGCAGTCTGCGGGTCGGGGAGCAGGTGCGGCGGGTGCTCGCCGAGCTGATCCATGACGAGCTCAAGGACCCGCGCATCGGCATGGTGACGCTGACCGCGGTCGAGGTGTCGCGCGACCTGGCCCACGCGCGGGTCTATTTCACCGTCCTCGCCGACGACCCGGAGGCGCCGCAGACCACGCTCGCCGGGCTGCGCCGCGCCAGCGGTTTCCTGCGCCGCGAGCTGGGCCGGCAGGTCAAGCTGCGCCTGGTCCCGGAGCTGCAGTTCGTCCACGACACCTCGGTCGAACACGGTCGCCGGCTGTCGGCGCTGATCGACGACGCGCTCGCCGCTGACAGCGGCAACGGCGACGACGACGGGCCGGCGCCCGACTGACACGGGAGACGACCCGGGCATGGCAAGACGGCGTGCGCACGGCCGCGACGTCCACGGCATCCTGCTGCTGGACAAGCCCACCGGCATGACCTCTAACGCCGCGCTGCAGGCGGTCAAGCGCCTGTTCCAGGCGCGCAAGGCGGGCCACACCGGCAGCCTCGACCCGCTCGCCAGCGGGCTGCTGCCGATCTGCCTGGGCGAGGCCACCAAGGTCTCCGCCTACCTGCTCGATGCCGACAAGCACTACTGGGTGCGCCTGCGCCTCGGCGTCACCACCACCACCGGCGACGCCGACGGCGAGCTGCTCGAACAGCACCCGGTGGAGCCGCCGACGCCGGCGCGCCTGGAGCCGGTGCTGGCCGGGCTGCGCGGCACCATCGAGCAGGTGCCGCCGATGTACTCGGCGCTGCACCACCAGGGGCAGCGGCTGTACGAGCTGGCGCGCCAGGGGATCGAGGTCGAACGCGCGCCGCGCAGCGTCACCATCCACGCCCTCGAGGCGCTGGCACTCGGCGCGGACAGCGTCGAGCTCGCGGTGCACTGCTCGAAGGGCACCTACGTGCGCACGCTGGCCGAGGAGATCGGCGCCGGGCTCGGCTGCGGCGCGCACGTCGCCGCGCTGCGCCGGACGGGCGTCGGTCCGTACGCCGAGCAGGGCATGGTCGGCCTGGCGCAGCTGCAGCAGGAGGCCGAGCAGGGCGCGGAGGGCCTGGACCGGCACCTGCTGCCGGTCCTCTCGGCACTGGCGCACTGGCCGCAGCTGCGGCTGTCGAGCGATGCCGCCTACTACCTGCGCCAGGGGCAGGCGGTGGTGGTGCCGCGCGCGCCGACCCGGGGCTGGCTCTGCCTGCTCGACCAGGACGGCGAGTTCCTCGGCGTGGGGCAGGTCCAGGAGGACGGCAAGGTGGCCCCGCGGCGGCTGTTCAACCTGCGCGAAAACCGCTGACGGGACACCGGATCAGCCGGCCGCAGGCAGGCCCGGCGGGGCACGCCGGAGCTTGTTTGCAACTTGCCCGGCGCAGTAGAATGCGCGATTCAAGTCAATAGACAGCATAGAGATCCAGGAGCAAGTGATGGCACTCACAGCCGAAGACAAGGCCCAGGTAGTCAACCAGTTCGCCGCGTCCGCGCGGGACACCGGATCGCCGGAGGTGCAGGTCGCCCTGCTGACCCGGCGGATCGAGGGCCTGACCGGCCACTTCGCCGCGCACAAGCACGACCATCACTCGCGCCAGGGGCTGCTGCGGCTGGTCAACCGCCGGCGCAAGCTGCTCGACTACGTCAAGCGCAAGGATCTCGGGCGCTACCGCCAGTTGATCTCCACCCTCGGCCTGCGCCGCTGAGCCGGCCCCGGGAGCAGAACAACGTGAGCATAGCGAAACAGACATTCAGTTACGGCGCGCACACGGTCACCCTGGAGACCGGCGAGATCGCCCGGCAGGCGAGCGGCGCGGTGATGGTCCGGATGGACGACACCGCGGTGCTGGTCAGCGTCGTCGGCCGTGACAAGGCCGACCCGAACCGTGACTTCTTCCCGCTGACGGTCAACTACCAGGAGCGCACCTACGCCGGGGGCAAGATCCCGGGTGGCTTCTTCAAGCGCGAGGGCCGCCCCTCGGAGAAGGAGACGCTGACCTCGCGGCTGATCGACCGCCCGCTGCGGCCGCTGTTCCCGAAGGGCTTCCGCAACGAGGTGCAGGTCATCGCCACGGTGATGTCGGTCGACCCCAACATGGATCCCGACATTCCCTCGCTGCTCGGCGCCTCGGCGGCGCTGGCGATCTCCGGGCTGCCGTTCAACGGCCCGATCGGCGCCGCCCGCATCGGCTACATCGACGGCCAGTACGTGCTCAACCCCGGCTACGCCGAGCTGCAGCAGTCGCAGCTCGACCTGGTCGTCGCCGGGACCGAGAAGGCCGTGCTGATGGTCGAGTCGGAGGCCAAGGAGCTCTCCGAGGAGGTGATGCTCGGCGCGGTGATGTTCGGCCACGAGCAGATGCAGAAGGCGATCGCGGCGATCAACGCGCTGGCCGCCGAGGCCGCCAAGCCGCGCTGGGAGTACCCCGAGACGCCTGCCGACCCCGAGTTGGCCGCGGCGGTCAGCTCCGCCTGCGCCGACGCCCTCGGCGACGCCTACACGATCCAGGAGAAGCAGGCACGTTACGCCCGCGTCGCCGAGATCCGCGCCGAGGTGGTCGCGATGCTGGCCGAGGCCGATGGCGCCCGCTACGCCGCCGGCGACGTGCTGACCGCGTTCGGCAAGCTGGAGAAGACCCTGGTGCGCGAGCGCATCCTCTCCGGCGCGCCGCGCATCGACGGCCGCGCGCGCGACACCGTGCGCCCGATCACGGTCAAGGTCGGCGTGCTGCATCGCACGCACGGCTCGGCGCTGTTCACCCGCGGCGAGACCCAGGCCCTGGTGGTGGTGACGCTCGGCACCGCGCGCGACGCGCAGATCATCGACGCGCTGGAAGGGGAGCGCAAGGAGCCGTTCATGCTCCACTACAACTTCCCGCCCTACTGCGTCGGCGAGACCGGCTTCATCGGTTCGCCGAAGCGCCGCGAGATCGGTCACGGCCGGCTGGCGAAGCGCGGCGTGATGGCCAGCATGCCGAACATGGAGAACTTCCCCTACACCATCCGCGTGGTCTCCGAGATCACCGAGTCGAACGGCTCGAGCTCGATGGCCTCGGCCTGCGGCACCAGCCTCGCGCTGATGGACGCCGGCGTGCCGGTCAAGGCGCCGGTCGCCGGTATCGCGATGGGCCTGATCAAGGAGGGCGACCGCTTCGCCGTGCTCAGCGACATCCTCGGCGACGAGGACCATCTCGGCGACATGGACTTCAAGGTGGTCGGCACCACCGACGGCGTCACCGCGCTGCAGATGGACATCAAGATCGACGGCATCACCCGCGAGATCATGCACGCGGCGCTGGAGCAGGCACGCGCCGGCCGCCTGCACATCCTCGGCGAGATGGGCAAGGTGATCGGCCAGCCGCGCGCCGACATCTCGGAGTTCGCGCCGCGCATCCTGACCATCAAGATCGACCCGGAGAAGATCCGCGACGTGATCGGCAAGGGCGGTTCGGTGATCCGCGCGATCACCGAGGAGACCGGCACCACGATCGACATCACCGACGACGGCACGGTGAAGATCGCCTCGGTCGACAAGCTGGCGGGCGACGAGGCGCGCCGGCGCATCGAGGAGATCACCGCCGACGTCGAGGTCGGCCGGATCTACAACGGCAAGGTGGTCAAGCTGATGGACTTCGGCGCCTTCGTCTCGATCCTGCCCGGGCGCGACGGCCTGGTGCACATCTCGCAGATCTGCGAGGAGCGGGTGCAGAACGTCAGCGACAAGCTGGCCGAGGGCGACATGGTCCGGGTCAAGGTGCTCGAGGTCGACCGCCAGGGCCGCATCCGCCTGAGCATCAAGGCGGTCGAAGAGTAAGCCGCACCCAGCGCGGCGGGCGTGTGCAGGGGGCTTCGGCCCCCTGCGCCGTTTCAGGCGCAGGCCGGCGCCTCAGGCGGCGGGCGTGCTCGCCTCGGCCCGGCTGCCGTCGTCGAGCACGCGCAGCAGTTCCTGGCGCAGCTGCTCGAGCTGGCCCGGGTCGGTGATCGGCCGGTTCTCCAGGTCGGTGATGTAGAACACGTCCTCGGCGCGGTTGCCGAAGGTGCCGATCTTGGCGTTCTGGATCCGCACCCCGCAGTTGGCGAAGGCCTGGCCGATCCGCGACAGCAGGCCGGGACGGTCCGCCGCCAGCACCTCGACCACGTTGCGCTCGTTGTTCAGGTCGGTGCTGAAGTCGATCCGCGTCGGCAGCGGGAAGTGCTGCAGGTGGCGCGGCGTCCGGCGTGCCACCTTGGGCGGCTTGCGGTCCGGATGGGCGAGACCGCGGGCCAGCCGCTCCTGGATCTCGGCCAGGCGGTAGTCGGCCTCGATCGGCTCTCCCGACTCGTCCAGCACGACGTAGCTGTCGAGGGTGTAGCCGCTGCGCGAGGAGATGATCCGCGCGTCGACCACCGTGACCCCGCACTGCTCGAGGATCGAGGTGGTCAGCGCGAACAGCCGGTGGGTGTCGCGGGTGTAGATGAAGATCTCGCTGCCGCCGCGCGAGCCCTGCTGGCGCACCGCGATCAGCGGTTCCGCGGTGTCGCCGTGGGCCGCGATCAGCTCGGTGTGCCAGGCGATCTCCTCGGCCTTCTGGCGCAGGAAGTACTCCTCGCTGAAGTCGGCCCAGATCGCGTTGACCACGCGCTCGGGCAGCTCCCGCGACTTGAGCAGCGCGCGCGCCATCACGCCGACGCCGCGGATCCGGTCCTGCTGGTCGAACGGGTGCTCCAGCCCGCGCCGCAGGGCGCGCTTGGTCGAGGTGTAGAGCTCGGCCAGCAGCGTGTCCTTCCACGAGGTCCACAGCTTCGGGTTGGTCGCGCGGATGTCGGCGACGGTCAGCAGGTAGAGGTAGTCGAGGCGGACCTGGTCGCCGACCTGGCGGGCGAAGTTGTTGACCACCTCCGGGTCGCTGGTGTCCTCGCGCTGCGCGGTGCGCGACATCACCAGGTGCTGGTCGACCAGCCAGGTCACCAGCTGGGTGTCGTGGCGGCTCAGGTAGTGGTCGCGGCAGAAGGTCTCCGCTTCCCCGGCGCCGAGTTTCGAGTGGTCGCCGCCGCGGCCCTTGGCGATGTCGTGGAACAGGCCGGCGAGGTAGGCCAGTTCCGGCTTGGGCAGGCCCTGGATGATCTGGCTGCAGCGCGGGAACTCGTGCTGGTGCTCGGGCACGGTGAAGCGGCGCAGGTTGCGGATCACGCGCAGCGTGTGCTCGTCGACGGTGTAGACGTGGAACAGGTCGTACTGCATCTGCCCGACCACCGCGCCGAACGGCGGCAGGTAGGCCGCGAGCACGCCGTAGCGGTTCATCCGCCGCAGCTCGTGGGTGATGCCGTGCGGCTGGCGCAGGATCTCCATGAACAGGCTGCGCGCGCGCACGTCGGCGCGGAAGGCGTCGTCGATCAGGTGGCGGTGGCTGCGCACCAGGCGGATGGTCGAGGCGCGCACCCCGGTCAGCTCCGGGTGCTGCGCCATCAGCAGGAACAGCTCGAGCAGCGCGAACGGGTAGCGCTCGAAGACGTCGTCGCCGGTCGCCTCGAGGAAGTGGTGGCGCATCTGGAAGCGCCGGTTCAGCGGCTGCGGCGGGGTGCTGTCGTCGGCGTAGAGGATGGTCTCCTGGAACAGCTGCAGCAGCATCTCGTTGAGCCGCGACAGCTCCATCACCACGCGGTAGTACTGCTTCATGAACTGCTCGACCGCGAGGTGCCCCTCGCTGTCGCGGTAGCCGAACTGCTCGGCCAGCGTGCGCTGGTAGTCGAACAGCAGGCGGTCCTCGCGGCGCCCGGCGAGCACGTGCAGCGCGAAACGGACCTGCCAGAGGAAGTTCTGGCCGCTGATCAGCGTCGCGTACTCCTCCTCGGTCAGGAAGGCGTGGTCGACCAGGTCGTGCAGGGTCTCGGCGGCGAAGTGGCGCTTCGCCACCCAGCCGATCATCTGGATGTCGCGCAGCCCGCCCGGGCTCTCCTTGACGTTGGGTTCGAGGTTGTAGCCGGTGTCGTGGTAACGGCCGTGGCGCACGCGCTGCTCGGCCAGCTTCTCCTCGAAGAAGCGGCGGCTGCTCCAGACGCTGTCGTCGCGGATCGCGGTGCGCAGCGCCTGGAACAGCTCGTCCGCGCCCTGCAGCAGGCGCGACTCGAGCAGGTTGGTCTCGATGGTGATGTCGGAGGTGCTCTGCTCGATGCACTCGGCCACCGAGCGCACGCTGTGGCCGACCTCGAGGCCGATGTCCCAGAGGAACGAGATGAACGGCTCGATCTGCGCGCGGTAGCGCTCGTGGTCGGCGCCGCGCAGCAGCACCAGCAGGTCGATGTCCGAGCCGAGGTGCAGCTCGCCGCGCCCGTAGCCGCCGACCGCGATCAGCACGCAGTCGGGGTCGTCGGCGGCGAAGTGGCGCAGCCAGGCGCGCTCGAGCAGGCGGTCGATGAAGCGCGCGTGGCGCGGCACCAGCGTGCTGGCCGGGATGCCGGCGAGGAACTGCTCGCGCTCGCGCTGCAGCGCCGACTGCAGCAGCTCGCGGAACAGCGGCACCGGCTGCGCCTGCTCGGCCAGGGCGCGGTCGAACGCGGCCGGCTCGAACAGGTCGCCGTCGTCGGCCGCCGGGGCGGTGCCGGGTGGATGCTCGCCCATGCTCAGATCACCTCGCCCGTGCGCCGGGTCAGCACCTCGCAGCCGTCGTCGGTGACCAGCAGGGTGTGCTCCCACTGCGCCGAGGGGCTGCGGTCCTTGGTCACCACGGTCCAGTTGTCGGGCAGCAGCTTCACCTGGCGCTTGCCGGCGTTGACCATCGGCTCGATGGTGAAGGTCATCCCCGGCACCAGCTCGGCCCCGGTGCCGGGGTTGCCGTAGTGCAGCACCTGCGGGTCCTCGTGGAAGGCGCGGCCGATGCCGTGGCCGCAGTACTCGCGCACCACGGAGCAGTTGTGTCCCTCGGCGTGGCGCTGGATCGCCGCGCCGAGGTCGCCGAGGCGGATCCCCGGCCGCACCATGCGGATCGCCAGGTAGAGGCACTCGCGCGCGACCTCGGTGACGTGGCGCGCGCGGATCGACGGCTCGCCGATGCTGAACATCTGGCTGGTGTCGCCGTGGAAGCCGTCCTTGATCACGGTGATGTCGAGATTGACGATGTCGCCGTCCTTGAGCACCCGCGGTCCCGGGATGCCGTGGCAGACCTGGTGGTTGACCGAGGTGCAGATCGACTTCGGGAAGCCGTGGTAGTTCAGCGGCGCGGGGATCGCGCGCTGCACGTCGACGATGTAGGCGTGGCAGATGCGGTCGAGCTCCTCGGTGCTGATGCCGGCCGTCACCTGCGGCGCGATCATCTCCAGCACCTCGGCGGCGAGACGTCCCGCCACCCGCATCCTGGCGATCTCGTCGGCGCTCTTGATATGGATGCCCATGGCTCTTCTCGGTGTCTGTCCAGGCTGTGCGGACGAGGTCGCCGCCGACGCGGCGCCGGGGGGAGCGGGAGGCCGGTGCGTGCTCCCGGCTGATTGTCGTAACGGCTCGATTTATGGTATAAATCCGCTCGCCACGAGGCAACCAACAGGCGCGTTCCGGTCCTGCCGGAGACGCGCCTGAATTCGCACATGCACCGTCACAGTCGATGGGGTGCCCGCCACGCGGGTCATCGCCTGGGGTGCATGGAGGAACAACCCGACCGGGAGATTATCATGCCCAGCGTATCCATGCGCCAGATGCTGGAGGCCGGCGTTCACTTCGGCCACCAGACCCGTTACTGGAACCCCAAGATGGCGCCGTTCATCTTCGGGGCCCGCAACAACATCCACATCGTCAACCTCGAGAAGACGCTGCCGCTGTTCGGCGAGGCGATGAGCTTCCTCAGCAGCCTGGCCGCCCGCCGCGGCAAGATCCTGCTGGTCGGCACCAAGCGCAACGCCAGCGAGTACGTCCGCCGCGAGGCCGAGCGTTGCCACATGCCGTACGTCAGCTACCGCTGGCTCGGCGGCATGCTGACCAACTTCAAGACCATCAAGCAGTCGATCAAGCGGCTGAAGGAACTCGAGGCGATGGACCAGGAGGGCGGCTTCGAGCGCTTCAGCAAGAAGGAGGCGCTGACGCTGCGCCGCGAGAAGGAGAAGCTCGATCGCAGCCTCGGCGGGATCAAGGACATGGAGGGGCTGCCCGAGGCGCTGTTCGTGATCGATGTCGGTCACGAGAAGATCGCCATCAGCGAGGCGCACAAGCTCGGCATCCCGGTGGTCGGCGTGGTCGACACCAACAACGACCCCGACGGCATCGACTACGTGATCCCCGGCAACGACGACTCGATGCGCGCGATCCAGCTCTACGCGCAGAGCGTCTCCGAGGCGATCCTGAGCGGGCTCGCCAGCATCGGCCAGGTCGACCGTGGAGCGCCGGCGGCCGCGAGCCAGGCGCCGGAGACCGCCGACGCCGACGCCGACGTCGACGCCAACGCCGAGGCCCCGAGCGCCTGAGCAGACGAGCCGGCGGCCGGGGCCACGCGGTCCCGGCCGGCCGTCCGGCAGCCGCTGCCGCGAGCGCGCACGGCGGCCGCTGACCCACCGAACCGACGAGGATTTCCGATGACGATTTCAGCGAGCATGGTCAAGGAGCTGCGCGAGCGCACCGGCTCCGGGATGATGGAGTGCAAGAAGGCCCTGGTCGAGAGCAACGGCGACATGGAAGCGGCGATCGAGCTGATGCGCAAGAGCGGCCTGGCCAAGGCCGACAAGCGCGCCGGCAAGACCGCGGCCGAGGGCCTGATCGAGCTGTGCCAGAGCGACGACGGCAGCCGCGTGGCGCTGGTCGAGGTCAACAGCGAGACCGACTTCGTCTCCAAGAGCGACGACTTCCGCAACTTCGCCGCGGCCGTGGCGCGGACCGCGCTGGAACAGTCGCCGGCGAGCCCCGAGGCGCTGCTGCAGGCACCGCTGGCCGGCGGCGAGGGCACGGTCGAGAACACCCGCCAGGCGCTGGCGGTGAAGATCGGCGAGAACATCGGCGTGCGCCGCTGCGTGGTGCTGGAGGCCGGCGACGGCCTGCTCGCCACCTACCTGCACGGCACCCGCATCGGGGTAGTCGTCGCGCTGCGCGGCGGTGACCTCGAGCTGGGCCGCGACCTGGCCATGCACGTCGCCGCGAGCCGGCCGGTGTGCGTCGCCGAGCGCGACGTGCCGGCCGACCTGCTGGCCAAGGAGCGCGAGATCTTCACCGCCCAGGCGGCCGAGAGCGGCAAGCCGGCGAACATCGTCGAGAAGATGGTCGAGGGCCGCGTGCGCAAGTACCTGGCCGAGATCACGCTGCTCGGCCAGCCCTTCGTCAAGGACCCCGACCAGTCGGTGGCCCAGCTGCTCAAGCAGGCGGGTGCCGAGGTGACCGCGTTCACCCGCTTCGAGGTCGGCGAGGGGGTCGAGAAGAAGCAGGAGAACTTCGCCGCCGAGGTCATGGCCCAGGTCAAGGGCTGACGGCAGGCGGGAGCCGACCGATGAGCGAGGGTTACCGGCGCATCCTGCTCAAGCTCAGCGGCGAGGCGCTGCAGGGCGGCAACCCGGGCGGCATCGACCCGGAGGTGCTGCACCGCTTCGCCGGCGAGATCGCCGAGCTGGCCGGCGACGGGGTCGAGGTCGGCCTGGTGGTCGGCGGCGGCAACATCGTCCGCGGCAGCGCCCTGGTCGCGCAGGGGCTCGACCGGGTCACCGGCGACCAGATGGGGATGCTGGCGACGGTGATCAACGCGCTGGCGCTGCAGTCCGCGCTGGCCGGTCTCGGGGCCGAGGCGCGGGTGCTGTCGGCGTTCGCGGTCGGCACCCTGGTCGAGCCGTTCGACCACCGCCGCGCCATCGCCCACCTCGGGCAGGGGGCGGTGGTGATCCTCGCCGCCGGCACCGGCAACCCGTTCTTCACCACCGACTCCGCCGCCAGCCTGCGCGCCATCGAGATCGGTGCGGACGTGCTGATCAAGGCGACCAAGGTCGACGGGGTCTACTCCGCCGACCCGGTGCGCGTGGCCGACGCCGTGCGCTACGACCGCCTGAGCTACGACGAGGTGATCCAGCGCGGCCTGCAGGTGATGGACACCACCGCGGTGGTACTCTGCCGCGACCACCGCCTGCCGCTGCGGGTGATGAACGTCAACCGTCCCGGGGCGCTGCGCGAGGCCGTCCGCGGAGGCGACGTCGGCACCCTGGTGTGCGAAGGAGGAGAGGCATGATCGAGGATATCCGCAAAGACGCCGGCGAACGGATGCAGAAAAGCGTCGAGGCGCTGAAGCACGAGTTCGCCAAGATCCGCACCGGGCGGGCCCATACCAGCCTGCTCGACCACATCCACGTGCCTTACTACGGCAGCGACGTGCCGCTGCAGCAGGTCGCCAACATCGGCGTCGAGGACTCGCGCACGCTGACCGTGACGCCGTGGGAAAAGCAGATGGTCAAGGCGGTCGAGAAGGCCCTGATGACCTCCGACCTCGGGCTCAACCCGGCGACCTCCGGCAACGTCATCCGCGTCCCCCTGCCGGCGCTCACCGAGGAGCGTCGCCGCGACCTGATCCGCGTGGTCCGCCACGAGGCCGAGGGCGGCCGGGTGGCGATCCGCAACATCCGCCGCGACGCCCTGCACACGCTGAAGGAGCTGCTCAAGGAGAAGGAGATCTCCGAGGACCAGGAGCGGCGTGCCGAGACCGAGATCCAGAAACTCACCGACCAGCACGTGGAGCGCGTCGAGGCGCTGCTGGCGGAGAAGGAACAGGACCTGCTCGCAGTCTGAGCACGGAGGCCAAGTGCCCGAATCGCCGGCCCAGCCCGCCAGCACGCAACGCCCCCGCCACGTCGCCATCGTCATGGACGGCAACGGTCGCTGGGCCGAGCGCCGCGGCCTGCCGCGCGGCGCCGGGCACCGCGCCGGCGTCACCTCGGTGCGCAGCGTGGTCGAGGCCAGCGGCAGGCTCGGGGTCGAGGTGCTGACGCTGTTCGCCTTCAGCAGCGAGAACTGGCGCCGGCCCGAGCAGGAGGTCAGCCTGCTGATGAACCTGTTCCTGACCTCGCTGCGGCGCGAGGTCAAGCGCCTGCAGCGCAACGGCGTGCGCCTGCGGGTGATCGGGGCGCGCGAGGGCTTCGCGCCGAAACTGCGCGAGCAGATCGAGCTGGCCGAGCGGCAGACCGCCGGCAACAACGGCCTGCTGCTGTGCATCGCCGCCAATTACGGCGGTCGCTGGGACCTGGCGCAGGCCGCCCGGCAACTGGCGCGCCAGGCGGCCGCCGGCACGCTCGATCCCGACGTGCTCGACGAACCGCGGCTGCAGCAGGCGCTGGCCCTCGGCGACCTGCCCGACGTCGACCTGCTGATCCGCACCGGCGGCGAATCGCGGATCAGCAACTTCCTGCTCTGGCAGCTGGCCTACAGCGAGCTCTATTTCACCGACACCCTGTGGCCCGATTTCGGCGATGAGTCCTACGCCGCCGCGCTGGACTGGTTCGCCGGCCGGCAGCGCCGCTTCGGGCGCACCCCGGAACAGGCGAGGCGGCAGGCGGGTGCTTAGGCAACGGGTGCTGACCGCGCTGGTGCTGGTGCCGCTGGTGGTGGCCGCCGACCTGCTGCTGTCGGACCCGGGCGTCGCGCTGCTGGTCGGCGCGGTGATGCTGCTCGGGGCCTGGGAGTGGGCCGCGCTCGCCGGCCTGCCCGGCACCCCGGCGCGGGCCGGCTACGTGCTGCTGCTCGGGGGCGTGCTGGTCGCGGGCTGGCTGCTGCGCGACACCCTCGGCGCGCCGGTGGTCTGGGGCGCCGTCGCTGCCTGGTGCGGGGCGGCGGCCTGGGTGCTCACCTTCCAGCTCAGCGGCGGCACGCGGCCCGGGGCGCCCGGCGTGGCGCTGCTGCGCCTGCTCGGCCCGCTGGTGCTGGCCCCGGCCTGGCTGGCGCTGGTGCTGCTGCACGCCCTGCCCGAGCGCGGGCCCTGGCTGATGCTCTACCTGCTGGTGCTGGTCTGGGTCGCCGATACCGCCGCCTACTTCAGCGGCCGCCGCTGGGGACGGCGCAAGCTGGCCCGCCACGTCAGCCCCGGCAAGAGCTGGGAGGGCGTCGCCGGCGGCCTGCTGTGCAGCCTGCTGCTGGCGCTCGGCGCCGGCCTCGGCTTCGGTTACCAGGGAGCCGCGCTGGCCGCCTTCGCGCTGCTCGGCGTGGTCACCGTCGCGGTGTCGGTGCTCGGCGACCTGTTCGAGAGCCTGCTCAAGCGCTACCGGCAGGTCAAGGACAGCGGCGGCCTGCTGCCCGGGCACGGCGGCGTGCTCGACCGCATCGACAGCCTGACCGCGGCCGGCCCGCTGTTCCTGGCCGGGCTGTGGCTGCTGGGGGCGGCGCGGTGAAGGGGATCTGCCTGCTCGGCGCGACCGGGTCGATCGGCACCAGCACCCTCGACGTGCTGGCGCGCCACCCCGACCGCTACCGGGTGGTCGCGCTGACCGCGAACCGCTCCGCGGCACGCCTCGCCGAGCTCTGCCTGGCCCACCGGCCGCGCTACGCCGTGCTCGCCGACGCCGCGGCGGCCGCCGAACTGCGCGCCGGCCTGCGCGCGGCCGGCAGCGCCACCGAGGTGCTGTCGGGCGGCGAGGGGCTGCAGGCGGTCGCCGCGCTGGACGAGGTCGACAGCGTGGTCGCCGCCATCGTCGGCGCGGCCGGGCTGCTGCCGGCGCTGGCCGCGGCACGCGCGGGCAAGCGCATCCTGCTGGCGAACAAGGAGGCGCTGGTGATGTCGGGCCAGCTGTTCGTCGACCAGGTCCACGCCGGCGGCGCCGAGCTGCTGCCGGTCGACAGCGAGCACAACGCGATCTTCCAGTGCCTGCCGGCCGGCTTCGCGCGCGGCCTCGAGGCGGCCGGGGTGCGCCACATCGTGCTGACGGCGTCGGGCGGCCCGTTCCGCACCACCCCGCCCGGGCAGCTCGCCGCGGTGACCCCGGACCAGGCCTGCGCCCACCCGAACTGGGAGATGGGACGCAAGATCTCGGTCGACTCGGCGACCATGATGAACAAGGGGCTCGAGGTGATCGAGGCGTGCTGGCTGTTCGGCCTGCCGCCCGCGCGCGTCGAGGTGGTGATCCACCCGCAGAGCCTGGTCCACTCGCTGGTGCAGTACGCCGACGGCTCGCTGCTGGCCCAGCTCGGCCGCCCGGACATGCGCACGGCGATCGCGCACGCGCTGGCCTGGCCCGAGCGGATCGACTCCGGGGTCGCGCCGCTCGACGTCGCCACCCTCGGCAGGCTCGAGTTCGAACCCCCGTCCGCGGCACGTTTCCCCTGCCTCGACCTGGCCTACCAGGCCGCCCGCGCCGGGCAGGGGGCGGCGGTCGTGCTCAACGCCGCCAACGAGGTCGCGGTGGCAGCGTTCCTCTCCGGGCGCCTGGCGTTCCCGGGGATCCCGGCGGTGATCGCCGAGACCCTGGCCGCGCTGCCCGGTGGCCCGGTCGGCGACCTCGACGCCGTGCTGGGGCTGGACGCGGCCGCGCGCCGCGCCGCCGGGCAGGCCTGCAGCGGGCGCGGCGCATGAGCGGCCTGCTGCACTCGACGGTCGCGTTCATCGTCGCCATCGGGCTGCTGATCAGCGTGCACGAGTTCGGCCACTTCTGGGTCGCCCGCCGCCTCGGGGTCAAGGTGCTGCGCTTCTCGATCGGCTTCGGCAAGCCGCTGTGGAGCCGGCGCGGCCAGGTCGACGGCACCGAGTACGTGGTCGCGGCGATCCCGCTCGGCGGCTACGTCAAGATGCTCGACGAGCGCGAGGGCGAGGTGCCCGCCGCCGAGCTGCCGCGCGCCTTCAACCGCCAGACGCTGGGCGTGCGCAGCGCCATCGTCGTCGCCGGCCCGCTGTTCAACCTGCTGTTCGCGGTGGTCGCCTACTGGGTCCTCTACGTCGCCGGCATCGACGGCCTGCGCCCGGTCGTGGGCCAGGTGGCGCCGGACTCGGTGGCCGCGCTCGGCGGGGTCCGCGACGGTGACGAGATCCTCGCCGTGGACGGGCGCGGCACGCCGACCTGGGAGGCGGTCGGCTTCGCGCTGATGCACGGCCTGGTCAGCGCCGAACGGACGCCGCTGACGGTGCGGGACGCCGACGGGCGCGAGACCGAGCTGGTGCTGGAGACCCCGGACGGTCACCGCCTGATCGAGGGCGGGGCGCTGCTGCAGAACCTCGGCCTGACGCCGTGGCAACCGCGGCTGCCGGCCGTGGTCGAGCGCGTGGTCGCCGGCGGTGCGGCCGAGCGCGCCGGACTGCAGGCCGGCGACCTGGTGGTGCAGGCGGACGGCGAGGCGATCGCCGACTGGGGCGCCTGGGTGCGCTTCGTGCGCGAGCGGCCCGCTGTCACCTTCCCGGTCACGGTCGAGCGCGCCGGCGCCCGGGTCGAGCTCGAGCTGACCCCGGAGAGCGTCGGCGAGGGGGCGGCGGCGAGCGGTCGCATCGGCGCCCAGGCGCGGGTCCCGGAGGACCTGTTCGAGGGCATGCACGCGGAGTTCCGCCTCGGGCCGCTGGACGCCGCCGGCGAGGCGCTGCGCAAGACCTGGGAGATGGGCGGGCTGATGCTGCGGATGCTCGGCAAGATGGTGATCGGCGAGGCCTCGCTGCAGAACATCAACGGCCCGCTGAGCATCGCCGAGTACGCCGGGCGCACGGCCAGCATCGGCCTGGCGCCGTTCCTGACCTTCCTCGCGGTGATCAGCATCAGCCTCGGCGTGCTCAACCTGTTGCCGGTGCCGCTCTTGGATGGGGGCCACCTTCTGTATTACCTTATTGAACTCGTCAAGGGGAGCCCGGTCTCGGAACACGTCGAGATCCTGGGGCAGCGCATCGGCATCGCGTTGCTGCTGCTGCTGATGGGCCTGGCCTTCTACAACGACCTCGTCCGGCTGTTCGGTGGCTGACGGCCGGTGGCGCAGGGTGCATCTGGTCACGCAAGCCTGTGACTAACCATTTCAATTACTTGGGGGCCTTCGGAATGCATTACCTGCGCTTGATGCTGCTGCTCTCCTGCCTCGTCGCCACGACGGCCTGGGCGGCCGAGCCGTTCACCGTCAGCGACATCCGCGCCGAGGGGCTGCAGCGCATCTCGGCCGGCACGGTGTTCAACTACCTGCCGATCAAGGTCGGCGAGACGGTCGACGACAGCCGCACCGCGGAGGCGATCAAGGCGCTCTACGCGACCGGGTTCTTCCGCAACGTGGAACTCGAGCGCGACGGCAGCGTGCTGGTGGTGGTGGTCGACGAGCGGCCGGCGATCGCCGAGATCCAGTTCAGCGGCAACAAGGACCTGGACACCGAGTAGCTGACCAGCGGCCTGCGCGACATCGGCCTGGCCGAGGGCCAGACCTTCAACGACTCGCTGCTCGACCGCATCCAGCAGGAGCTGACCCAGCTCTACTTCAGCCGCGGCAAGTACGCGGTCAAGGTGACCACCACCGTCACCCCGCTGGAGCGCAACCGGGTCGCGGTCAGCATCGACATCAAC
>DATCZX010000082.1:0-2086 GCA_036525695.1 Gammaproteobacteria bacterium
CGTACGTTCTTGTGCACGATCGACGCCGACTCGGCGCGCTTGCGCTTCAGCAGCAGGCCAGCGATCTGCGCGATCGACTCGGCCAGCTGCAGCTGCTGCGAGCTGAACGGCTGCTCGCCGGCACGCTCGTAGCAGATCGCCCCGTAGTACTCCTCGCCGTCGTAGAGCGGGACCGTAAGCACGCTGCTGACCTCGTCGTCGTCGAGCAGCAGCAGGTGCTCGCGCACGATCAGCGCCCCGGGCTCGGCATCGCGGCGGCAGAGCACCGCCTTGCGCTGCACGATCGCCTCGTGCATCGCGTTCTCGATCCGGCGCAGCAGCGCCATCTTCTTCTCGTGCTGGGCGCTGTGCGAGACCGCCTCGATGCGCACCAGGCGCCGCTTGACGAAGCCGAGGCTGACCTTCTCGCAGTCGAACTTCTCCGCCAGCTCGGTGACCAGCTGCATGCACGCCTTCTGCGCCGAGTCGATCGCCAGCAGCCCGGCGAAGATCTCGATCACGCTGTTGAGGTTCTCGGCCTGGGTGCGGGCCGCGGCCCAGGCGTCGCGGTAGAGGCCCTGCTCGAGCACCGTCACCGCCCACTGCAGCCGGCCCATCGCCGCCTGCACCGCGCTGTCGGACGCCGCCTCGATCTCCAGGCAGGCGCACCCCTTGGCCTCGGCGCCATGGAGCAGCGGCAGGCCGATCGCGTAGCGCGCCAGGCTGCCACCGGGGCGCGGCTCCGACTTCAGCTCGGCGACCAGGCCGCACTGCTCCGCGAGCACGCTCTCGGCGAGTTCGCGCAGCGCGTTGCTCGAGGGCTGGCCCTCGGGCCAGGCGACCGTCTCGGCCTGGTCGCTGGCGTCGAAGCGCAGCGCCAGCCCCGACGCCACCCCTTCCCCGGTGGCACAGGTCAGCTCGAGCCAGAGCGCCAGCGACGCCGCTTCCAGGTCGCCCGCTGCGTAACGGACCCAGGCGGCATTCAGCTCGTCGGCCGGGGCTTCCGGTGCGCTCAGCTCGCGGGCCTCGGGGGATTCAGGCATGGGGTCGTGACTCGATGGGGAGGTCGCGCTGCCGCCGGGATGGCGTGTTCAACGACAGGCGAGACGCTCGACGAATCGGATCGACGAGTGTCCCGCCATGCGGTGGATAGGCCTTGGCCGCAGCGGGATGCGCGGCTGGGTGTGCCAGCGAGATGCCTCAGGCGTTGCCTGCCGCCTCGCCGCGGGCGGCGTCGATCTTCAGCTCGCCGAAGCGGTTCTCGTACTCGCGCAGGTAGTTGGCCAGCAGCATCGCGAGACGCTTGGCCGCGTAGGGGTTCATCATGATCCGCGTGTTCAGATCGATGACGATCTCCTTCTGCGTGTTGTTCCAGGTCTGGTTGGTGCCGAACACCAGCGCGAACTCCTCGCGCGTGATCGCCACGTTGCACACGTTCGCGTAGTGGCTGCCCATCTTGCTGTCGTCCCAGCGCACCGCGGGGGTGGCGGGGCGCTGGGCGCCGGCCTTGGCTGCGCCCGGCTTCGCCGCGGTTGCCGGCTCGTCCGTCACCTTGACCTCGACGGTCTCGCCCTTCTTGCCGCTAGTTGCCATCGTCTGCTCCTTTGTCCAGCCGGATCGTCTTGATCCTGGCCGCTGTTCGGGTTGCCGTGCCGGTGCCGCGGTCGTTCGCGGTCCAGCGGCGGATGCGTGTGAGAGCCCCGGAGTCTAGGGGTTCGGCGGAAGCCCAGTCAACGCGACCGCTGGTGCCCGAACTGCCGGTACGCGACACCGCGCGCCAGCCGGTCAGCCCGGCGACCAGCGCCGCCATCTCGCCTGGCACCTCGGTGGCGGCCGCGAACGGGGTCGGCGTCTGCGCATCGGTCGCGCTGGAGTCACCCTCCGCGTCCGGCTTCGCGTCCTCCGCCTCCGGTGCCACCGCCTCCTGCAGCGGTGCCGGGGCTGGGGTCAAGTACCCGGACGCCCCCCCCGCTGCGGCCTCGTCCGCAGGCAGAACCTCGGCATCCGAACCGTCGGCCTCGGTCGCGGGCTGGACCAGGACCTCATCCGCGGTCGTCCCGTCACTGCCTGACGACAGGCTGTGATCAACGCTGCCCTGCTGCAGGAT
>DATCZX010000083.1:0-8337 GCA_036525695.1 Gammaproteobacteria bacterium
TTCTTGAAGTCGTCGAAGTTCTCGAACACCGCCTTGACCACCTGCTAGACCGTGTCGGCCGGTGCCTTGGTCGACGAGACGAAGGTCGCACCGACGCCGAAGGTCTTCACGTCACCGTCCGAACCGCGGTACATCCCGCCCGGGATCACCGCGGAACGGTAGTAGGCGTTCTCGGCGATCAGCTTGTCGATCACCGGGCCGCTGACCTCGACGATCACGCTGTCGCAGGAGGTGGTCGCCTCCTTGATCGAGCCGCTGGGGTGGCCGACCGTGTAGATCATCGCGTCGATCTTGTTGTCGCACAGGGCCTGCGACTGCTCGGCCGCCTTCAGCTCCGAGGCGAGCGCGAAATCGTCCATCTTCCAGCCCATCGCGTCCATCACCACCTCCATGGTGCCGCGCTGGCCGGAGCCGGGGTTGCCGACGTTGACGCGCTTGCCCTTGAGGTCCGCGAACTTCTTGATCCCGGAGTCGGCACGGGCGACGACCGTGAACGGCTCGGGGTGCACCGAGAAGACCGCACGCAGGTCCTTGAACGGGCCCGCATCCGCGAACTTCGAGGTGCCGTTGTAGGCATGGTACTGCCAGTCCGACTGGGCCACGCCCATGTCCAGCTCGCCGGCCCGGATGGTGTTGATGTTGTAGACCGAACCGCCGGTGCTCTCGACCGAGCAGCGGATCCCATGTTCCTTGCGCCCCTTGTTCACCAGCCGGCAGATCGCCCCGCCGGTCGGGTAGTAGACACCGGTGACGCCACCGGTACCGATGGTGATGAAGGATTGCTCCGCGGCACCCGCGGGCAAGGCGACCGCCAGGCCGAGACCGGCGGCCAGAAGCCACTTCGACAGTTTGTTGTTGCTCATGCTTCGCTCCTTGGTGGGAGTAGGACAGTACGACCAGGCAACAGGCCCAGCCAACGGAGAATCAGGGCGTGCGCACACTCCCGGGGCATCGCCCGCACCCCTGGGGAGACGGGATGCGCCCGCACGAACGAAGCGCGCGTCACGCTGACTGTTCCGGTGCATCCGACATGACGGGTTGCCTGGTCACGTCCACGCCGATACGGGGCGGCGGCGACCTATGTCGGCGGTTGCCGCGGAGTGCCGGCGACCGCTCCGGTGCCCGGAATCTGGTGACACCGGCCACGTCGGGTACCCTGCTAACATAGCACATGACAAAATTCGTCAACTATTTCAGCGGGTCATGCCACGCACCCCGTCTGCACCCTCCACGCACGTCGGCCCGGCCGGCCAACCCGCCGTGCCGGGCTACGCTAGACTGCGGCCTGCCGGCCGTTGGCACGCCAGACGTCGACTGCCGGTGCCCGGCACCCACGACTCATTCCAGGTGAACGCATGAGCCATGTCTTCCACCGCCACACCAGGGGCCAGCTTCCGGTCGCTACCGGCGGCGACGGCGTCTACGTCATCGACCGCGAGGGCCGTCGCTACCTCGACGCCTGCGGCGGCGCCGCGGTCTCCTGCCTCGGCCACAACCACCCGCGGGTGGTCGCCGCGCTGCAGGCGCAGGCCGGGCAGCTGGCCTACGCCCACACCGCCTTCTTCACCACCGAACCGGCCGAGGAGCTGGCCGACTTCCTGGTCGGTCGCGCACCCGGCGACCTCGACCGGGTCTACCTGGTCTGCGGCGGCTCCGAGGCGGTCGAGGCGGCGCTGAAGCTCGGCCGCCAGTACTTCGACGAGCTCGGCCAGCCGCAGCGCAAGTACTTCGTCGCCCGGCTGCAGAGCTACCACGGCAACACCCTCGGCGCGCTCGCCGTCGGTGGCAACCTGTGGCGGCGCAAGCAGTTCGAGCCGCTGCTGATGGCCGGGCACCACATCGCCCCGTGCTACCCCTACCGCGAGCAGCGGCCGGGCGAGGGCCTCGAGGCCTACGGCCTGCGTGCGGCCGAGGAGCTGCGCACCAAGCTCGAGGAACTTGGCCCTGAGAACGTCATCGGCTTCATCTGCGAGCCGGTGGTCGGTGCCACCGCAGGGGCGGTGCCGGCGGTGCCCGGCTACCTGAAGCGGATCCGCGAGATCTGCGACGAGTACGGCATCCTGCTGATCCTCGACGAGATCATGTGCGGCATGGGACGCACCGGCACGCTGTTCGCGTGCGAGCAGGACGGTGTCGCGCCGGACATCGTCACCATCGCCAAGGGGCTCGGCGCCGGCTACCAGCCGATCGGCGCGATGCTGGCGTCGAAGCGGATCTACGACACCATCGCCAACGGCAGCGGCTTCTTCCAGCACGGCCACACCTACCTCGGCCACCCGACCGCCTGCGCCGCGGCGCTTGCGGTGCAGCAGACCGTCGAGGACGAGGACCTGCTCGGCAACGTCAACGCGATGGGCAGCCTGCTGCGCCGCCGCCTCGAGGAGCGCTTCGGCGACCACCCGCACGTCGGCGACATCCGCGGCCGCGGGCTGTTCCTAGGCCTCGAGTTCGTCGCCGACCGCGCGACCAAGGTGCCGTTCGCCCCAGGCCTGCAGCTGCACGCGCGGATCAAGCAGCACGGCATGGCCAACGGCCTGATGTGCTACCCGATGGGCGGCACCATCGACGGCGTCAACGGCAACCACGTGCTGCTGGCACCGCCGTTCATCATCGAGCCCTCGCACGTCGAGCTGATCGTCGAGCGGCTCGGGATGGCGGTCGACACGGCGCTGGCCGAGATCGGCGCGTGACTGCGCGCAGCGGGCCGCGGATCGGCCTGGTCCACGCGCTGCGCGAGTCGATCGCGCCGATCGAGGCGGCCTTCGCCGACACCTGGCCCGAGGCGGAGACGCTGACGCTGTTCGACCAGTCGCTGTACGTCGACTACGCGCGTGCCGGCGGCCTGACCCCCGAGCTCGCCGCACGCGTTGCGACGCTGCTGCGCCGCAGCCGGCGCTGTGGCGCACGCGCGATCCTGTTCACCGGCTCGCTGTTCGGGGCCGCGGTGGAGGCGGTGCGCGCGGAGCTGCCGGTCCCGGTGCTGACCTCCTACGAGGCGCTGATCACCTGCGCCTTCAGCGCCGGCACCCGCCTCGGCGTGGTGGCCACGGTCGCCGACACACTGCGCCTGCTGCAGGAGGACATCGCCCACCACGCCGCGGCTCGCGGGCACGCCGCCGACGTTGCCGGGGTGCACGTCGCCGGCGCGGTGGAGGCACTGACCGCGGGCGACCGGCCGACCCACGACCGGCTGGTGCTGCAGGCGCTCGAGGGACTCGCGGCACGCGGCGACCGCGACGCGATCCTGCTCGGCCAGTTCTCGATGTCGCCGGTGGCCGCGCACCTGCGCGCCGGCTTCCCGGTGCCGGTGCTCACCGCGACCGCCACCGCGGTCCGGCGCCTGCGCGAACTGGCAGGCGACTGACCCGCTCTCCCCCTGCCCTGACCACCGGCAAAAACAGGACGGCCCGGCGGGTCACCCGGCCGGGCCGTCGTCGCGCAAAGGCTGCGCGTCAGAACGGGATGTCGTCGTCCGGGCCGTCGCCGAAGTCCTCGCGCTGACCGCCGCCACCGCCGCCGCCACCGCGCCGGCCGCCACCACCGCCGCCGCCGCCGAAGTCGTCACCACCGAAACTGTCACCGCCACCGCCGCCACCGCCGCGGCTGTCGAGCATCTGCATCTCGTTGGCTACGATCTCGGTCGAGTAGCGGTCCTGGCCCTCCTTGTCCTGCCACTTGCGCGTGCGGATCGAGCCCTCGACGTAGACCTTCGAGCCCTTCTTCAGGTACTCGCCGGCGATCTCGCCGAGACGGCCGAAGAACACCACCCGGTGCCACTCGGTCTGCTCGCGCTGCTCGCCGGTCTGCTTGTCCTTCCAGCTCTCGCTGGTCGCCAGCCGGGCGTTGCACACCGCCCCGCCGCTGGTCGTGTAGCGCACCTCCGGATCGGCCCCCAGGTTGCCGATCAGGATCACCTTGTTCACTCCTCTGGCCATGCTTCCTCCACTAGTCGTTGGTCCCTTCCGCGTCCCTGCGGTCAGGCTGTCGCAGTCTACGCGCTGGCGGGGGAAAATTCACGCAACGCGGCCTCGTCGAGCAGTCCGCTGTCGACCTTCAGGTAGGCGACTCCCTCCTCGGCCACCACCACCGCCTCGACCACCCCGGGAATCCCGCCGATCCGCCGCGACAGGTCCTGCGCCTGGCGCGGCGACAGCGGCCCGACCTGCAGCATGCGGCTGGCCAGGTAGCGCGGCGGGCGCATCGGCAGTGCCAGCAGCAGCCAGGTCACGGTCAGCCCGGCGCAGAACAGGAACACCCCGGTGGCGCCGAAGGCGCCGTGCGCCGCGCCGCCGAGCGCGCCGCCGAGGAACGCGCCGAAGAACTGCGCGGTCGAGTAGACCCCCATCGCGGTGCCCTTGCGGCTGGCCGGCGCGATCTTCGAGACCAGCGACGGCAGGCTCGCCTCGAGCAGGTTGAAGGCGGCGAACATCACCACCAGCGCCACCACCAGCCCGGCCAGCGAGCCGGCCGCCAGGTACAGCCCGAGCTGCGCGCAGCCGAGCACGCCGATCGCGCCGAGGAAGACCTCGCGCAGCTTGCGCCGGCGCTCGGCGACGATCACGAACGGCACCATCAGCGCCAGCGACAGCACCAGCACCGGCAGGTAGAGCAGCCAGTGGTCGGCCGCCGGCAGGCCGGCGCGGTCGCGCAGCACCAGCGGCAGCACGACGAAGGTCGCGGTGAGGATCGCGTGCAGCACCAGGATGCCGGCGTCGAGCCGCAGCAGCTCCGGGTCGCGCAGCACGGCGGCGAACTGGCCGCGCACCGGCTCGGCGTCGCGGTGCCGGATGATCGGCGCGCGCGGCACCAGCAGCGTCACCACGGCGATGCCGCCGAGCGCCAGCGCCGCGGTCAGGAAGAAGATTCCCGGCACGCCGACGGCGCGGTTGAGCACCGGGCCGAGGACCAGCGCGAGCGCGAACGACATGCCGATGCTGGCGCCGATGAACGCCATCACGCGGGTGCGCACCTCCTCGCGGGTGAGGTCGGCGGCCAGCGCCAGCACCGCGGCGGCGATCGCCCCGCTGCCCTGCAGCGCGCGGCCGACGATCACCCCCTCGATGCTCTCGGCGAGGCCGGCGACGACGCTGCCTGCGGCGAACAGCAGCAGGCCGAAGACGATCACCGGCTTGCGCCCGAGGTAGTCCGAGGCGAGCCCGAACGGGATCTGGAACAGCGCCTGGGTCAGGCCGTAGGCGCTGATCGCCAGGCCCACGGTCAACGGCGTCACCCCGTCGAGGTGCTCGGCGTAGAGCGCGAACACCGGCAGGATCATGAACAGCCCGAGCATGCGCAGCGCGTAGATCACCGCCAGCGAGGAGGCGGCGCGGCGCTCAGACGGGGTGATGCCCGGCTGCGGTTGCATGGGGGTGCTCGACAAGGAGAGCCGTCTTTGCGTCGTCGTTCGGGGAGGCCGTATAGTAACAGGTTGTTTCCGTCCTGCGATAAGTCAACATGGACACCATCCGGATCCGTGGCGCGCGCACCCACAACCTGCGCGACATCGAGCTCGAGCTGCCACGCGACCGGCTGATCGTGATCACCGGGCTGTCCGGCTCCGGCAAGTCCTCGCTGGCGTTCGACACCATCTACGCCGAGGGCCAGCGCCGCTACGTCGAGTCGCTGTCGGCCTACGCGCGGCAGTTCCTGTCGATGATGGAGAAGCCCGACGTCGATCACATCGAGGGGCTGTCACCGGCGATCTCGATCGAGCAGAAGTCGACCTCGCACAACCCGCGCTCGACGGTCGGCACGATCACCGAGATCCACGACTACCTGCGCCTGCTCTATGCCCGCACCGGCACGCCGCGCTGCCCGCGCCACGGCACCCGGCTGGACGCGCAGACCGTCAGCCAGATGGTCGACCAGGTGCTGGCGCAGCCCGAGGGCACGCGGATGATGCTGCTGGCGCCGGTGGTCGACGGGCGCAAGGGCGAGCACTACCAGCTGCTCAGCGGCCTGCGCGCGCAGGGCTACGTGCGCGCGCGTATCGACGGCGAGGTGGTCGAGCTCGACACCATCCCGGCGCTCGAGCTGCACAAGCAGCACACCATCGAGGTGGTGGTCGACCGCTTCCGCGTGCGCGGCGACCTGGCGCTACGCCTGGCCGAGTCGTTCGAGACCGCGCTGCGGCTGGCCGAGGGCGTGGCGCGGGTCGGCAACCTGGACGACCCGGCCGCACCGGAACTGGTCTTCTCCGCCCGCTTCGCCTGCCCCGAGTGCGGCTACAGCGTCGGCGAGCTCGAACCGCGGCTGTTCTCATTCAACAGCCCGCACGGCGCCTGCCCGGCCTGCGACGGCCTCGGCGTGCGCCAGTTCTTCGACCCGGAGCGCGTCGCCGCCCACCCCGAGCTGAGCCTGGCCGGCGGCGCGGTGCGCGGCTGGGACCGCCGCAACGCCTACTACTTCGCGCTGATCACGGCGCTCGGCAAGCACTACGCCTTCGACATCGAGGCGCCGTTCGCGACGCTGCCGGAAGCGACCCGGCAGGCGCTGCTGTTCGGCAGCGGCGACGAGGAGATCGAGTTCCGCTACCTCGGCGAGCGCGGCCGCGCGGTGACCCGGCGCCACCCGTTCGAGGGGATCATCCCGAACATCCAGCGGCGCTACCGCGAGACCGACTCGAGCGTGGTGCGCGAGGAGCTGGCGCGCTACCTGTCGACCCGCCCGTGCCCCGACTGCGGCGGCGCCCGGCTGGGCGAGGCGGCGCGCCACGTCGACGTCGCCGGGCTGACGCTGCCCGAGGTCAGCCGGCTGTCGATCCGCGCCTGCCAGGCCCACTTCGCCGGCCTGCGGCTGCAGGGCCAGCGCGCGCAGATCGCCGAGAAGGTGGTGCAGGAGATCGGCGAGCGGCTGCGCTTCCTGGTCAATGTCGGCCTCGACTACCTGACCCTCGAGCGCAGCGCCGAGACCCTCTCCGGCGGCGAGGCGCAGCGCATCCGCCTGGCCAGCCAGATCGGTGCCGGGCTGGTCGGCGTGATGTACATCCTCGACGAGCCGTCGATCGGCCTGCACCAGCGCGACAACCAGCGCCTGCTCGACACCCTGGCGCGGCTGCGCGACCTCGGCAACACGGTGATCGTGGTCGAGCACGACGAGGAGGCGATCCGCGCCGCCGACCACGTCGTCGACATGGGGCCCGGCGCCGGCGTGCACGGCGGCCGGGTGGTCGCGCAGGGCCGGCTCGAAGACATCCTCGCCAGCCGCGAGTCGCTGACCGGCGACTACCTGGCCGGTCGGCGCCGCATCGCGGTGCCGCAGAAGCGCACGCAGCCCGACCCGGAACGCTGGCTGCGCGTGCGCGGCGCCCGCGGCAACAACCTCAAGCAGGTCGACCTGGAACTCCCCGCCGGCCTGCTCACCTGCGTCACCGGGGTCTCCGGCTCGGGCAAGTCGACGCTGGTCAACGACACCCTCTACCGCCACGCCGCGCGCGTGCTGAACGGCGCCGCCGGCGACGAGCCGGCCCCGTTCCAGGCGATCGAGGGGCTCGACCTGTTCGACAAGGTGGTCGACATCGACCAGAGCCCGATCGGGCGCACGCCGCGTTCGAACCCGGCCACCTACACCGGCCTGTTCACGCCGATCCGCGAGCTGTTCGCCGGCACCGCCGAGGCGCGCTCGCGCGGCTACAGCCCGGGCCGCTTCAGCTTCAACGTCAAGGGCGGGCGCTGCGAGGCGTGCCAGGGCGACGGCCTGATCAAGGTCGAGATGCACTTCCTGCCTGACATCTACGTCCCCTGCGACCTGTGCCAGGGGCGCCGCTACAACCGCGAGACGCTGGACATCCGCTACAAGGGCAAGAGCATCCACGAGGTGCTCGGGATGACCGTCGAGGAGGCGCGCGCGTTCTTCGACGCGGTGCCGGTGCTGGCGCGCAAGCTGCAGACGCTGGTCGACGTCGGCCTCGCCTACATCACCCTCGGGCAGAGCGCGACCACGCTGTCGGGCGGCGAGGCGCAGCGGGTCAAGCTGGCGCGCGAACTCTCCAAGCGCGACACCGGCAACACCCTCTACGTGCTCGACGAGCCGACCACCGGGCTGCACTTCCACGACATCGAGCAGCTGCTCGGCGTGCTGCACCGGCTGCGCGACCACGGCAACACGGTGATCGTGATCGAGCACAACCTCGACGTGATCAAGACCGCCGACTGGATCGTCGACCTCGGCCCCGAGGGCGGCGACGGCGGCGGCGAGATCCTCGCCGCCGGCACCCCGGAGGAGATCGTGCAGGTGGAGCGCTCGCACACCGGGCGCTTCCTGGCGCCGCTGCTGGCACATGCCGAGCCTGTTCCGGGCAAACGCAGGAAGCGCGCTTAGACCCGGTTCCTGCAAGCC
>DATCZX010000084.1:0-3753 GCA_036525695.1 Gammaproteobacteria bacterium
GGTCAGCAACAGCCGGTCGCCGACCACGTCGTTCACCGGCAGGTCGTACTCGAAGGACCAGCCCCAGTCGCCCTGCAGCAGCCCGGAGAAACCGCGCTCGCCCGGCCACAGCCCGACCCAGACGCCGTACTGCTCAAGGAAGGGCTTGTCCAGCCCGTACTGCTTGCGCAGGAACTCGATCTTCTCCAGCGCCGCCTTGTCGCCCTGGCTCTGCAGTTCGGAGATCTGGTTGGTGAGGTAGTCGCCCGGCGGCAGCTGGATGATGACGAAGGTCAGGAAGCTGATCGCCAGCAGCGTCGGGATCATGACCAGGATGCGATGGACGGTGTAGTTCAGCATTTCACTTTTTGCGCGCGTCGGGACCGCTGGTGAACCAGAAGGTATCGGGACGGTAGATGCCGAAGAAGGCGCCAGGGTCCCAGTTGTACAGGCCCTCGGCCGGCACGTTCATCAGCGTGCGGCGGACGATCACCGGCTGCGGCACGCCGGCGACGACGCCGATGGAGAACTGCTGCGCGGCATGGATGGCCAGCATGCGGTGCCAGACGCGCTCGCGGCTCGCGGCATCCGTGCTGGCGCGCCATTCGCCGTAGAGCTTCATCAGTTCCACCGCCTCGGGCATGTCCGGCGCCTCGCCGCTCTTGCCGCTGGTCTCGTAGAACTGGCCGAACTTCGGCCATTGCAGCTGCTGCTGGCTGGTCGGGGCGAAGTCGTCCGGGCTCAACTCCGGGCGCGGCACGCCGTTCTCGAACCCGCTCCACACCGACATGATCGCGTCCCCCGCGAACACGCGGTTGCGCAGCACCTCGCGCTGCGTCGGCTTGGTGAAGAGCTTGATGCCGACCTCGCGCCAGGTCTCGCGCACCAGCTCGAGCACGTCGGTCTGCTCGCTGGATTCGCCCGCCGTCTCGACGATGATCTCGAGCGGGCGCCCGTCGGGCAGGCGGCGCACGCCGTCGCCGGCGCGCTTCAGGCCGATCTCGTCGAGCAGCCGGTTGGCCGCCTTGCGGTCGTAGCGCGCCCAGCTGTTGCGGTAGGCGTCCTTGTAGAGCGGGCTCTGCGGCAGCACCGTGTTGTTGCCCTCGAGCGCGAGGCCGAAGTACAGCACCTGGTTCACCAGCGAGCGGTCGATTGCCATGGACAGCGCGCGCCGGAAGCGCACGTCGCGCAGCACCGCGCGCCACACCGGGTCGGAGGCGTTCAGGTTCGGGAACAGGGCGAAGTGCGCGCCGACGCCCGAGCGCCACAGCAGGGTGCGGTAGTTGTTCTGCTTCTCGCCCTTCTTCAGGAAGGTGTAGTTGTTGAACTGGACGTCGCGCGCCTGCAGGTCGACCTCGCCGGCGCCCGCCATGGCCGGGATCAGCTTGCCGTCGGCGATCGACATCACGATCTGGTCGGCGTAGGGCAGCTGGCGGCCGTCGGCGTCGACGCGATGGAAGTAGGGGTTGCGGGAGGCGACGAAGCGGTCCGCCGGCGGCTTGGTGGTGTTCATCCAGGGCTGCAGCGTCGGTAGCGCGGGGTTGTCGAAGCGGTACATGTTGTCCTGGCGGTTGTGCACCGCCGCCCAGCCGCGCTTTTTCTTGCCGCTCTCGTTCGGCTTGTCGATGCGCGGGTTGTACTTCTTGTGGAAGCGCCGCAGGTAGTGCGCCGGGCGGTAGATGAACAGCGGCGAGGCGCCCGCCAGCCGCGGCAGGAAGTCCGGGTTGGCCTTGTGCCAGGTGAAGCGCACCGTGGTCTCGTTCGGAAACTCGACCTTCGGCGGCTGGCCGTCGACCAGCAGGTCGCGCGGCGGGCCGGTGGGGCTGAGTTCCTTGTTGTTCGCCACGTCTTCCCAGTAGTAGCGGAAGTCCTCCGAGGTGAAGGGCTCGCCGTCGGACCAGCGATGCCCCTTTCGCAGGTGCAGGGTGAACTCCCGGTCCTCGCGCACCTCGAGGCGTTCGAGCAGGTCGGGCTCGAGCGCGAGGCGCGGCGAGTAGCCGACCAGTCGCGCGTAGCCGTACACCACGAGGTAGCGCACGTCGCGGGCGCGGCCGATCAGGGTGTTGATCGTGCCGCCGTGCCGGCCGGCCTGCAGCGGCGGTTCGAAGGTGATGACGCGCGGCACCGCGGGCAGCCGTTTCGCCACCGGCGGCAGCTTGCCGGTGTCGACCGCCTCCTGCAGGAACGGCGGCTCGACGGGGGTGAAGGCGCCCGCCGCGAGCGGCAGTGCGAGCATGGCGGTGAGCGCGCATGCGGCCGCCTGCCTCATGCGCCGAGCTCCCGCGCGTCGGCCGAGGCGTGCGCACGCACGAAATGCCCGTTGCCGAGGTCCAGCATCCTTGTTTCGCCCCGGCCCGTGAGGCCGAAGGGCGTCGGCCAGGCCCGCGGATCCGAGACCTTGCCTTCCATCAGCGCGTCGAAATCGAGCTTGTGGTCCAGGCTCGGCTCGGGTACTGCGGCGAGCAGGGCGCGCGTGTACGGGTGCACTGGCCGGCGAAAGAGTTCCGCGAAGGGGCCGACTTCCACCAGCCGCCCGGCGCACATCACCGCGATCCGGTCTGCGATGTAGTGCACCACCGCGAGGTTGTGCGAGATGAAGATGTAGGTGAGGTTGAGTTCCTTGCGCAGGTCGAGCATCAGGTTGAGCACCTGCGCCTGCACCGAGACGTCGAGCGCGGACACCGGCTCGTCGAGGATCAGCAGTTCGGGGCTCAGCGCAAGCGCGCGCGCGATGCCGATCCGCTGCCGCTGGCCGCCGGAGAAGGAGTGCGGATAGCGGCGCAGGAAGCGCACGTCCAGCCCCACCAGCATCATCAGTTCCTTGACCCGTTCGAAGCGCTCCTCGGCCTCGCCGATGCCGTGGATCACCAGCGGCTCGCTGATGATGTCGAACACCGTCATGCGCGGGTTGAGCGAGCTGAAGGGGTCCTGGAAGACGAACTGCACCTTGCGCCGGTAGTCGAACAGGTCCTTGCCCTCGAGCGCCAGCACGTCGCGGTCGATGCCGCGATCGTTGAACAGGATCTCGCCGCTGTCCGGGCGCAGAGAGCGCATGATCATCTTCGAGGCAGTGGTCTTGCCGCAGCCAGACTCGCCGACCAGTCCGAGGCACTCGCCGACGCCGACCTGGAAGCTGATGTCGTCCACCGCCAGCACCTCGCCGCCGGGCCGGGTGCCGAAGAGCGAGGTCTTGCGCGTCTGGAAGCGCTTGGTGAGGTCGCGCACCTCGAGCAGCGGACGGTCGCCGGCGCGCGCCAGGGGCGCGGCCTGGTCGCGGCGCTTCACCAGGTGGATGTCGGTGGCCATCTCGACTTCGCGGATCGGCGTCAGGCGCTCGCCCGGGGCCATGTTGAAGCGCGGCACCGCCTTCACCAGCGCCTTCAGGTAGGGGTGCTGCGCGTCGCGGAAGATGTCGTCCACGGTGCCGGACTCCATGATGCGGCCGTGGTACATCACCACTACCTCGTCGGCCATGTTGGCGACGATGCCGAGGTCGTGGGTGATCATCAGCACCGCCATGCGCAGTTCGCGCTGCAGTTGCTGGATCAGCTGCAGGATCTGCGCCTGGATGGTGACGTCGAGCGCGGTGGTCGGCTCGTCGGCGATCAGCAGCGCCGGGCGGCAGACCAGGGCCATGGCGATCATCGCGCGCTGGCGCAGCCCGCCCGAGAGCTCGAACGGGTAGGTGTGCTCGGCCCGCAGCGGATCGGGAAAGCCGACCAGGCGCAGCATTTCTATGACGGCTTCGCGCCGCGCCGCGCGGCCGCGGTCGGT